>NZ_JBHFKZ010000193.1:0-512 GCF_042879375.1 Photorhabdus sp. RM323S | reverse complement strand
CCTTCTCCCGAAGTTACGGCACCATTTTGCCTAGTTCCTTCACCCGAGTTCTCTCAAGCGCCTGAGTATTCTCTACCTGACCACCTGTGTCGGTTTGGGGTACGATTCAATATGACCTGATGCTTAGAGGCTTTTCCTGGAAGCCGGGCATCAACCACTTCACCGCCGTAGCGGTTCGTCATCACGCCTCAGTGTTGACAGCAGAACGGATTTGCCTGTTCTGCCCACCTGCACGCTTAAACCGGGACGACCGTCGCCCGGATGGCCTAGCCTTCTCCGTCCCCCCTTCGCAGTCACATTCAGTACAGGAATATTAACCTGTTTCCCATCGACTACGCTTTTCAGCCTCGCCTTAGGGGTCGACTCACCCTGCCCCGATTAACGTTGGACAGGAACCCTTGGTCTTCCGGCGAGCGGGTTTTTCACCCGCTTTATCGTTACTTATGTCAGCATTCGCACTTCTGATACCTCCAGCGGGCCTCACAGCGCCACCTTCACCGGCTTACAGAACG
>NZ_JBHFKZ010000192.1:0-520 GCF_042879375.1 Photorhabdus sp. RM323S | reverse complement strand
GATTTAATTAGCATAAAGTTTTAACCGTCGTTTTCACTCCTTTTAACACCCTGTTTTTTGTTAAGTTTAATCATCATCGGATATCGTGTTTTATGTTTAATGAACGTGGATTATATTCATTTTTTATCTTTTCTAATGCAGTTAAATAACTGATGGGAAAACGCTTTAATATCCGTTTATTCGGGTGATGTTATTTTGCGTGCGATTTCTTTTCAACCTTCGATTAATGGTTAATGATTTTCGATTAAATGCCATTAATGGTTATTTTGAAAGGTGGCATTTATTAAATTAAATCCGATTTTGATATAAAATCTTTAATGATTTGGTATTCGATTTTTTAAATCATTATGACAGTTAACCCGTTATCGCAAATCGTTTTTTTACTCGATGGATTTAATGGGTATAAAGTTTTAATCGTTGTTTTTATCCTTTTTAACACCTGATTTTTATCAGGTTTAATCATCATAGGATTACGTTTAATGAACGTTAATCATATCCACTTTTTATCTTTATTGGCGCT
>NZ_JBHFKZ010000191.1:0-534 GCF_042879375.1 Photorhabdus sp. RM323S | reverse complement strand
AGTCCTCCCACCCGCTTCGTCGCCGGTGGTTGCTGCCCCGCTATCAGCGCAATGGGGCAAGCCCTTTGCTCTGGACCCATTACGGTCCTTCATCGCTACTACGGCTTGCTCCGCCCCTGTACTCCGCATTGGTACTCTGGCGCTCATGGGGCCTCCACTTGCGCTTCTCCCTTGGCATCGGAGTGACAGGTTCCCACGTTCCCCACAAGAGCCTGGATCGACTTCACGCCGCTTTTATGCCGGATGCCGCGCAGGCAGTAAACAGGTTGCCTCCTGCACTTATCCCACAGGAACGACTCCACTGTGGTTTTGACATCATCTATACGCTTTCGACACATCATCAACGGTTCACTTTCGTTCGTCTCTTCGATCCCTACCTGATCGGGTCACGCCCGACCTTTTCCCATCTCGCTCACCACCCCGTCTCTTAAACGCAGCAGCAGTGGGGGGTTTGGTGCCTGCGCCTGTACGCCGACACCGGAGGGCCCGCCTCCATCTCTTGTGAAGCATGGCGCGCACCGGGGCTAACGCCCC
>NZ_JBHFKZ010000190.1:0-539 GCF_042879375.1 Photorhabdus sp. RM323S | reverse complement strand
ATAAACGGACGCCAGATTAATAATAAGCTTCCTTTTGTATTTCCCTTCTTTATCTTTCCGTTGCCAGCATTAATAAATGATATTCTCCCACCCGTTATTAACCTAATCTCATCTACAGAGTTCATTGCTAATTTAAACCAGCCGACAGATGTATCAGCCGGGACTAACATAACGACCGACTGTGATTGCTTCCTGCATTGCTCTGCGGCTTTTAGTATCCACGGCGATATATTAGAATACGGCGGGTTAACCCAGATTGCTCCATAACTCACCCAATTACATTCAAGCGCATTATCTCGTTCCGTGAGATAATGAGCACATAGTGTATTCTGAATATCAGCGGCAGCATCAAGATAAAAGCCAAATTCGAGGTCTAATGCTGTGAATATTTCAACTGGGGTTTGCCATCTGTCACGTAATTTTTTCGGCGTGTTACTACCTCCAAAGTCTGTCATTATTTAATTTCCGGTGCCGCTGGATGAATAAATTCAGCCCACGACAACACTTTTTCATTTTCTTCTATATCATCATAATAGTAT
>NZ_JBHFKZ010000189.1:0-544 GCF_042879375.1 Photorhabdus sp. RM323S | reverse complement strand
CGATGACGGGAACCTCACCCGCACGGCACACTGGTATGACAACACCCGCACGGTTTGGCGGCTCAACGACGCGCACCATCTCATCCACTGTCTCGACCGCACGGGCACCGAACACCATATCCTGTGGGATGAATTTGGTCTGCCGAACGGCTACACCGATGCGGACGGCCATACCCGCCTGAGTGAATGGGACAAACACGGTCGCCAGCTGAGTTTCACCGATGCCAACGGCAACCAGACCGGCTGGCAGTACCAGAATGACACCGACCGGCTCACTTTTATCTTCTGGCCGGATGGCACCGAGACCGCGCTGGCTTACGATGAATTTGGGCGGCTGATGAGTGAAACGTCTCCACTTAAACAGACCACGCGTTATCACTATCTGCATCGTCACACTCTGCGGCCTGCCAGATGCACTGATGCTAAAGGTGGCGAAAGCCAGTTTCAGTGGAATGAGCAGGGACAGCTTATCCGCCATGCTGACTGTTCAGGCCAGTCCACGGTATGGTGTTATGACAAGGAGTATCGGCTGGAAAGAGTCATC
>NZ_JBHFKZ010000188.1:0-554 GCF_042879375.1 Photorhabdus sp. RM323S | reverse complement strand
TTCTGTTGGCAATTGGACATATTTCAGCCGTCCCTTAATAGACCACAGTTGCCCTGCACCCATTGAGCTATAAGGATTAAATGTTGGTTCTTTTATATATTCAAGTGGGGCTTTTACCGCTACTTTAGCAAACTTATCGGCAGCATTGGTAGTAACCCATGTCGAACCTTTGACAAGCCCTAAACCGCCAGCAGCTGTGCTGACAATACCCGTTACGATTTTTCCCATTTCCAAGCCGGCATTATATGCACCTTCACTACCCGCTTTCTCGTATTCAACTTTGATGACATCCAGTTGCTTAAGATAGCTCTCCTTCGTTTCTTGCCAGATAAAGCCAGGCATATCTTCCTGCATCAAAAGCATTTTAAGTGCATCTATTGTCTCTGACGGATTAGAAACTGCCCCGACAATTGCCATGACATTATCGTAAAGTTCCACTGGAACACCGGATACAAAGCCAGCGGCAAGATGGAGCTCTTGTTGAGAGCCGATGATTCCCCATTTGCTAAGAATTTGAGCTTTCTTAAGATAATTGGTTTCTGTAGCAAGCTCTT
>NZ_JBHFKZ010000187.1:0-578 GCF_042879375.1 Photorhabdus sp. RM323S | reverse complement strand
CTCGTCGCGGTGCGGGTAATAAACCGGATAATGGCGGTATTGGGTGTGGAATTACCTCTGACGGAGCTGTTTAACGCGCCTTCGCTGACGGCCTTAGCCCAGGCGGTGCAGACCCGGCTTGATACACAAGACAGCACTGCATTGCCTGCCATAATACCCGTCTCCCGGGAAGGGAGATTACCGTTATCATTCGCACAACAGCGCTTATGGTTCCTGGCTCAGCTCGAAGGCGTCAGTGAAACGTATCATATCCCTCTCGCATTGCATTTGCGTGGCCAGCTGGATATGGCAGCCTGGCAGCAGGCATGGGATACCGTCTTTGCCCGCCACGAAGCGCTGCGCACGGTATTTATCTCTGTTGATGATCAGCCGCAGGTCCGGCTGCTGGCAAAAGAGAGTGGGTTGCCGTTGGTGCAACATGATTTGCGTGAGCACCCGGCGGCGGACATTGCACTTGAACAACTGTATACCGAAGCCGTGTCTGCGCCATTTGAACTCAGTCGGGGGCCGCTTATCCGGGCGGTGCTTATCCGGCTGACGGATGACGACTATCAGTTTTTACTGACCCAGCATCATAT
>NZ_JBHFKZ010000186.1:0-618 GCF_042879375.1 Photorhabdus sp. RM323S | reverse complement strand
GAATATCAGGGTATTTTGGCCGCTTTTCCCGTTGTTAATGCCGGTATCCGTGTTTGCCAGCACAGTGATATATACCGACACCAGCCATCCGCCGCGCAATGCTGATCAACGTGTCCGGGTTGTGTACCTCGATGGGGCCGAACAGCTGCAAGCACAACGGTTTGGTCAGTTATCGGCTGATCCTCCACGGGCAGTCAAGCAGGCCCGCCAGATTTTACAGTCTCCATTGTGGCATCAACAGGAGCAGCATATCAGTCAGGCTTACCAGGGGTTACTGAATGCCTGGACTTTGGGTCTTGAGAAGTTCCCGGCAGTGGTTTTTGATGATAATTATGTTGTGTACGGTACGTCAGACATGAAACAGGCCTGGTTACTTTGGGATACCTATCAGCAGGAAAACCCGCCATGAAATCTTCGGATTTACCATCATTAACATGGCATTCCCGGCTGAAAAAGTTCGGCATGGTCCTGCTGCTAACGGTTGTTCTGGCACCTGTGGCCGTTGCCAGTGTGAATACGGCCCAGATTGTGGCCAGTGCCGCGTCAGTATCGTGCATCAGTTGGCGGATAAAAGGTCTCTGTTACTGGCTGCTGTGTTCTCCCTGGGGGTGCAAAGTG
>NZ_JBHFKZ010000185.1:0-644 GCF_042879375.1 Photorhabdus sp. RM323S | reverse complement strand
CCAACCAGTTATGGTTGGTTTTTTTATTTGCGGGATTTGGTTGGGGAAAAATAGGGGCAAAACTGGGGAAAAACCCCGCTTCCATATCTGACATTTGCCACAATTAACAAACCATCTCCCCTCACCCCAAAAAATAAAATTATCTAATTATTTTTTGATTGTAATTATTGCAGACAAATACTTATACACAGTAGACAGTGACGTATTATAAATCAGTGATAGCTGTTTACGTGTGTGACCTTTCGCCAACAATCTTGCAGCTTGTTGTTGTCCAACCGATGAAAGAAGAACCTCCCCATAGCGGTGCTTGTGAAGTATCTACCCGGCTTAGTAACACCCGGTATTTCTTCCATTCAAGCAGAGCGGCTTCTTCAGCTTCGGTAGCAACCTCTAAGTCAACAGAGTTTTGCAACAATGAGAGTGTTTCATTGGCTTGTTGCAGCAATGTGGTTTGTTGTTGCTTGGCTTCACCATGAGAGCAAGATCAATTCAATCGTCCGTTTAGAATGTCAGCTTTGTCCGGTACAGTTAAACCCGTCTTTGTAAATAACAGAATTCGGGTTAATCAATAGAAATTATAACGAATCATTAGAATCAATTTCCCGACCTGCAAACTTCTTGTAGGCCCCAACAAATAAGCCCCG
>NZ_JBHFKZ010000184.1:0-647 GCF_042879375.1 Photorhabdus sp. RM323S | reverse complement strand
CGGGTGTTATAATCCCATGATGATGCTGCACTTTGTTTGATGTTATCCCAGTCACTGTACAAGTATCCACCATAGGCCACCAGCCCTAATAAAGGTGCGAGACGCGCAAGTAAAGGGGTTAATGCAGCGGAAACCCTCGCAAATCCCGCGAGCATCTTTACTGCCCACGTCGTCGCTACAACTCCGCCGAGAATCAGGAAAGCATTTTTCCAGCCGCCGACACCATCAACACCTTTTTTAATCCACTTTCCGAGGGTTTTAAACGCCTCAACGGCACGGTCGATATCTTTTTCCCACTTGCTCCAGTCGATCAGGCTTTTACCGCCTTCTTTCCATGTTTTATAGTCGTCATAGAGCAGGAGAAGCGCACCGATTAATACTGTGATCGCGCCGATGGGTGACATCAGGAACGCGCTGTTCAGAAGACGCCAGGCAACAACGATAGCCCCGAACATGGCAATCAGCATCTTGCTGCTTTCATCCAGTCGCTTCCACCAATCTATGACATCTCCAATACCTTGAACCACCCGGTAAACCATGCGACTAAAGACCTCAGCAAACCAGAGAATGCCTTTGATGATCTTGGTGAGTGTGGCCTCAATTTTGGGGAAGTTATCCAGTATTTTCTGACGTAACGAGTCGAAAGA
>NZ_JBHFKZ010000183.1:0-664 GCF_042879375.1 Photorhabdus sp. RM323S | reverse complement strand
CGTGAGGCATCTTCACTGTGCCGGCATTGAAGTGAAACGGGATGAAGCGGGTTTCCTGGGTCATGGTCGGGTCCTGATAATCATTTTAAGCTGTTTTTGGGATGGGTTTACTTGTTCATATTGATGTTGCCGCCCAACACGATGACGCCGCTGGCGTTGATTTCAATGCTGTTGGTCTCTCCGCCGAAGATGATTTTGATGCTCTCCGGGGTCATCACGATTTTTCCTGCGCCGACTTTCAGCGTGATAGTGTCACTGGCTTCATACAGCTGAGTCCCGTCGCCCGCTTTCCCGGCGCTGGTCCTGACCTGGACCTGATTGGCATCGGTGCTGCGCAGCTGGCAGATGGTTTCCGTCAGGTTACCCTGTTCAATGGTTGTTTTTTCATCACCGGCCTGAACGGTGATCTCACGGTCGGCGGTTTCTACGGTGAGAGTCTGGTGATGTTTTACCCGGGTATGCATATCCCGTTGAGCGTGCAGCGACAGTGCTTCACTGCCTTTGGCATCTTCAAAACACAGTTCGTTATAGCCTTCGCCCTTGTGGGTTTTTGAGCGGAAGGCCATCTGGGTTTTGCTGCCCGGTAAGGTGCCGGGCGGGATGTTGTTGGCATGATAGGTGCGCCCGGTGACAATCGGCTGGTCCGGGTCACCATCAAGAAAGT
>NZ_JBHFKZ010000182.1:0-680 GCF_042879375.1 Photorhabdus sp. RM323S | reverse complement strand
GTGCCGACTAAGTTGTTTAACGCTTGCTGATGGGTGTTAATGTGGGTTTGGTCGCCACGGATAGATCCGTGGTCATTGATCAGTTTACCGGTAGTCAGTTCCAAGGAGTCTTGCGCTACAATCCCGCCGTTTTCACCGCTGTCAGTGTTGACCAGTTCCTGCTGCTGGGTATCCAGATCCAGACTGGCTGTGGATTGAATTAGTCCGCTTTTGTTGTTGACCGCTTGTGTTGTCAGGCCTGCTTTTCCCTTTGAAAGGATTTTTCCTTTGGTATTGTCGAGGTTCTGGCTGGTCAGTGTGGTTTCGCCTTGTGAATCTATCACACCAGTGGTGTTATCGATTTCTCCAGCTTCCAGTGTTAGGTCACTGCCGCTGAGAATGCCGCGTTTTTCTCCGCTCTGGGCGTTAGTCAGCTTTTGGCCTTGAGTGTTGAGTGAAAGGGTGGTACCGGATTTCAACAAGCCTCCGGTGTTGTCCATTTCACCGGTTTTCAGTGTCAGTTGCTGATGCTGACTGACTATTGTACCGCCAGTGTTATCGACTATTCCTGATGATGTCACTTTGAGTTGTTGATTAGCTGCTACGATCCCCTGATGGTTATCGATGGTACCTGCGGTCATGGTCAGGGTTCCCAGGCTGGAGATCCCCTGTTCAGGTTGGCTGTTACTGTTGGTTATAGT
>NZ_JBHFKZ010000181.1:0-702 GCF_042879375.1 Photorhabdus sp. RM323S | reverse complement strand
AGTGAAACAGACCAAAATGACGATGCAAAAATGCGGCATACTCATTAGGTAAGGTCGAAACAGATTGATTTATTTCATACTGGGATTGCTGTAATAGCTGCATGATATGCGGAGGATTATAAGAATCCGGATCAGCAACAAGTAGAATCTGTCCTGGTTTCAGGAACTGGTAATTCGAATTCAACGCCATAAAATATTGGGCCGCTTTGCTATTCGAATGACTGAACAGCAAGCTTGCCTGAAAACTTAATCCTCCAGGTTGCGGTACTACGCAGAAACCCGGTTGAATGTTCCTCTCCATACTATTTCCCCCCTCAAAGCGCTTTTAAATAAGGTTTCTTGATTTCAGACAATATAAGTTTCTTATAGTTCCATGACTATGGCTTAATCAGATAATAGGACGATTTCTAATTTATGGATATACCGGTTCTTAATCCCTCGACGCTGTATTCTTTCAGGTGATAGTAAAGGTTATCGTGTTGAATAGCAAAACTGGAACCTATCATCAGCATTTGCTCTTATTCCTTGTCGAATCTTTCTAACAAGCTTGCGATAGATTCCGCCTATTCTTACCTGAATTGATAGCTCTTTCTGTTATAAAGAAGAGGGGGATTATCCATTCAGTTTGGCTGTGAAGGTTCTATATTTACATTTATATAATATATTTGACATTTTTTTACAATTTTACTATTGAAATCAAAT
>NZ_JBHFKZ010000180.1:0-713 GCF_042879375.1 Photorhabdus sp. RM323S | reverse complement strand
GGGATCACCCGTATCGGGCGTATCAGCTGGTTAATGGCAAAATAACTCGCCGGGACATTGCCCGGTAGTGGTGTTAAGTCCGGGTATTGACCGGCTCGGATCATCAGACCATTGGGGTAAGAGCTAATCACCACATCCGAATAACGAGCCAGCGTCTTGCGTATCCAATGTTCCCCACCCAGTCGGTTGACAAAGCGTTTGGACAGCAGGGTGATCCAGTTAATGCCCCGGATGGAATGTCCATACTGTAATTTGGCTGTATGAACCGCAGAATTAACCTGCAATGCAGGGTAACGCTGTGCTAGCTGGTACTCCAGGGGAAAGTAATCATGGTAATCTCTGGGCAGGACCAGACAATAACCGCAGTCTCCACTGTCAGGTTCAAGCTGTTCACACAGAAAGTCCAGCCAGGCCATAAAGCGAGCCATGCCCTCCTGCTCTTTTAGATAATCCCAGGGCAGCACCAGACTCAGGTAGGAGCTACTGTTGTCACCACTTATTTCCCGGGAGTCCATGTAGTGCATCAGATAGTGAGGGGCTTCATAGAGATTTTTTGCATCACTAACATCCCAACTAGAAAGCTGGTTTTTTTTCTGATTAAGAATGCCTTCTTCCACTTTGGCAGTATTTTCCGGTGAGTATTTTTTTAACCCCCTGAGTTCATGAGTATGAAAACGTAGATGAGCGCCAAACTCTTCGCGAAAGCGGTGATA
>NZ_JBHFKZ010000179.1:0-747 GCF_042879375.1 Photorhabdus sp. RM323S | reverse complement strand
CGGGTAAAACAGCGTTGGTAAAGATAAAAAGTGGAGAGGTTTAAGGTTTGTTAAACGTAAAATATGATATTTTATGGTGATTAAATGTAATAAAAACCCCGTATTAAAAGGAGTGAAAACAAAGATTAAAATTTTATGCGCGATTTATTTTACATTTACCTAACCTGTCATGAGCATTTAAAAATGCAAGTGAAAAGGTATTAAAGCTTTTGGTTTTTTTATCAAGGTCGGATTTAACTCGGCAAATGCGAGTTTTTAGCTGCGGATTTAATGGTATTTAATCGGAAATGATTAATCGTTAAAAGAGAGTTGAAAAGAAATCCACATATAAAAGGATGTTATCCGAACGGAATAAATATTAAAGCGTTTTATCAACGGTTATTTTACGGGTAAAACTCTAAAAACCATGCAATAAAAAAGGGATAAAACGGTTAATGTGGCAGGATTTAAGTGCTGAAAAAGGCGGGTAAAACAGCGTTGGTAAAGATAAAAAGTGGAGATATTTAGGGTTAGTTAAACGTAAAACATGATATTTTATGGTGATTAAATGTAATAAAAATCCCGTATTAAAAGGGGTGAAAACAAGGATTAAAATTTTACACGCGATTTATTTTACATTTACCTAACCTGACATGATTATTTAAAAATGCAAGTGAAAAGGCATTAAAGCTTTTGGCTTTTTTATCAAGGTCAGATTTAACTCGGTAAATGCAACTTTTTAGCTGCGGATTTAATGGTATTTAATCG
>NZ_JBHFKZ010000178.1:0-749 GCF_042879375.1 Photorhabdus sp. RM323S | reverse complement strand
TTAGAGTCAGACCCGGCGCTTTCGATCCCCGATAACATGCGTTTTAAATCAAACCCTTTATAGGGATATAAGGGTTAAAAATCAGGGTGGGAAAAGATAAGAAAATACTGATACGTACTTTAGGTTCAATTATCAAGATTATCTGGGCGGTAAAAATTGAATAAAAGAAATATCTTACTCATTTTATTGGCAGGTGTGGCTATTTATGCCTTGTGGCAGTGGTATTTATCTGATCTGTATCATCCTGTTTTAACTGAAAAGGAAAAACAAATGACAACGGAAATGTTAGCAAATATGCAAACCCGTTGTATTGGTCGGTATTTGGTTGATTTGCCGGAAGCGTACAATAATACCGTCAATGATGCTGTTTGGGTGAATGATAACGTGGTGGAAACTCAACGGATCTATTTACCTGCATTTGAACAACGTATTCAATTACGGGAAGAAGCGTTACGGCAGATGAAAACGTCATATCCCGTTGATATGCCCTATTTAAAAAATATTTACTCTGTCCCCGAGGGGATGAAAGGGATTATTTTTGAACGTATGCAAAATCAAAGTGTACCGGATGCGGTCAGGGTATTAGAAGCCCATCTATATAGCAATGGTGTGGCGATTAAAGTAGAAATGGGAGCGACAAATGCTTCCGCTGCACGTTATGACAAAGATCGGCAGATTCATCCTGATATTTATAATAATGATGTGCCAGAGAAGCTGGCTGAGTTACGGTATTTTTTGTCCCGTATACG
>NZ_JBHFKZ010000177.1:0-758 GCF_042879375.1 Photorhabdus sp. RM323S | reverse complement strand
CATCTGAATGTCGCCTTCACGTGCGAGCAGTTCAACATTTTCCCCGGTCAGTTCAGCGTCATAGGCGGTGATATCTTTGCCCGCCGTGAGAGTCAGATTTTTCTTTGCCGCCAATGTTCCCTGGAGATACAGGTTGTTACCGGCGATCATCTGCACCCGGTTATCGGCTGAAATACTTACGCCGCCACTGCCCATCCGAATGTTGCCGTTGCGGGCAAGCAGTTCAATATTTTCCCCAGTCAGCCCGGCTTGAGCGATGGCAATATCGTGGCCTGCCATGAGAGTCAGATTTTTCTGTGCCGCCAATGTCCCCTGGAGATCCAGTTTGTTACCGGCGACCATCTGCACCTGATGATTGGCTGAAATACTTGCGCCGTCACCTCTCATCTGAATGTCGCCTTCACGCGCGAGCAACGCAACATTTTCCCCGGTCAGTTCAGCGTCATAGGCGGTGATACCGTGGCCCGCCATCAGGGTCAGGTTTTTCTGTGCTGCCAGTCTGCTCTTATTAAGCTCAATTTTACCTTCGGCAATGACTGTCAGGTCATTTTCCGCCTCGAAGTGCCCCCTGCTGGTAATGTCATCCGCATGCAGCAGAATATTTTTAGCGGAGATGAACGCACTTCCGCTGAATCGATGCATAAAGTCCGCCACCACATTCAGCGCGGCTGAGAGGGTGCCCTCCATCCCGTTAAAGTCGTGACCGGTTACGATGAGAGTGTTCTGTGCATTAACCTGGCCGCGGTTATCAAGCCGGG
>NZ_JBHFKZ010000176.1:0-767 GCF_042879375.1 Photorhabdus sp. RM323S | reverse complement strand
GTGACGTGGGATACCTCCCGTTTCGTTATTTCATTGCAAGCATCGGGTACGATGGGTTATGCCTCATCCGCTAGCGCGGGGACTTATATCGGCGACCTGTTAAAACTGGACGAAGGATCGGGTGCCACCGCTATCGAACCCGCCAAAGCAGAAACGATTGCTGAGGCGGTAGCGACACTGGGGGCGGTGTCCAGTGGTTGGTACGGGTTGGTTATCGCTGATAACTCTCTGACGGATGAAGATGTTTTGTCTGTGGCTGATTACATCGAGTCCGCGTCTGTGTCCCGTATTTATGGACATACAGCACAGAAAACAGATGCATTGGATACTGATATTGACACTGATATCGGCTCAAAGCTGAAAGGTGGAAACTATCAGCGCACGCTCTGGCAATATTCATCCGGTAAACCGTATACCGCTGCATCTCTGATGGGGCGGATGTTTACGGTGAATTTCAACGGCAATAACACCACCATTACCTTGAAATTCAAGCAGGAGCCCGCTGTAACCGCCGAAAGTCTGACTGCCACTCAGGCTAACGCCTTGAAGAAGAAAAACGGCAATGTTTTTGTCAAATACAACAACGACACGGCCATCATTCAGGAAGGCGTCATGGCGAACGGGGATTTCATCGATGAGCGCCACGGTCTGGACTGGTTACAGAACTACGTTCAGAACAATCTTTATAACCTGCTTTACACCAGCACTGGCAAGATCCCACAGACCGATGCAGGAGTTACCCGTTTACTCACCAATGTTGAGCAATC
>NZ_JBHFKZ010000175.1:0-792 GCF_042879375.1 Photorhabdus sp. RM323S | reverse complement strand
CATTGTTTAACCATCGAGCATAATCCTGCTATTAACACCTTGTCCATATAGGCACTATTCATACTGGTCATCTTCCGTTTGCGCCGAATACTGGCTTTTTCACTGGTTTCTGCCCTCAGCATATTGAGAGACAGATGTCGCATACAGGCTAAAATCTCTGCGGAGTCACCACGACAAATAGTACACGCATCTTCATTCATTGAGACATCAAGGACCCAGTGGACACGATTTTCAATTCCCCAATGACCACGCACTGCCGCCGCAAAGCGTGCCGGTTCCAATTCAGCAGAGCTGATATAATATCGATACGCCAGTGATTCTTTGCCTGATTTTTCAAGGCGATAACCCATTGCCACACCGATGCTTTTTACCCCTTTCCAGGCCGGAAATTGCTGCCCCAGTTCATCCGCAGGTAACACATGATATTCTCGGGCTTCAATGCGCCCATGGTCTTGTTCTATCGTCACATTTTCTTTGGTACTGCTCGCCGTAGTTTTCGCCGCCAGGGCCTGTTTGACTGCCCGGTACAAGCGTTCCTGATTGCCTTTCACCGCTAGCAGGTAGTCGCCTCCCTGATGAAGGATCTTTTCTGCAATTTGGGTTTGACACCCCATCGCATCAATAGACACCAGACAACCTTTAATATCCAGCAAATGAATCAATTTCGGGATGGCTTTAATTTCATTGGATTTATGCCCGGTTTTTAGCTGTCCCATCACCACGCCATTAGTGGTCGCAAAGGCGCTGACCATATGGATAGCCAATTGTCGTGTGTTGCCGTTGCCGGTTCCT
>NZ_JBHFKZ010000174.1:0-805 GCF_042879375.1 Photorhabdus sp. RM323S | reverse complement strand
GCGGGCGGCGATATCGTGGGCAGGATGGCCCGATTAACCTCGACGCAGGGGAGCGTGTCGGTTAACGCCGGGGGGGATTTCATTTTCTCTGCCCAGAAATATTCGCCTGTTAACGATGAAGACCAACACTACTTGTATGCCACCGGTGCCATCAACGCCGCCCGTAATCTCACCCTAACGGCGACAGGCAACCTGTTGACATACGGAACAAATTTGACATCCGGCAGTGATATGCGGCTTTCCGCCGGGGGGAATGTGCGTTTTGAATCGTTGCCCGAATTTATCCGGGAAGGGAACAGTGGCCGCTTTACACAACACGCCAGTCAGTTGAAAAGTGGCGGCGCATTAACGCTCCACGCCCGGGGCAGTATGTTATTCCAGGCGACGGCGCTCATCGCTCAAGGTGTGATGGATATCACGGCAACCGGCGGCTTTCTCTATGCGCAGGCCATGGAAGAGGTTTACCGATGGGAAGAAGAAAAGAGAAGCTGTAAACGCGTTTTTGGCATTCAATCCTGTAAAGTTTTTGGCTCTAAAACGGAAACCCGCCGAAAAGAGCGCTCAACCCATAAAGTCACCGAATTGACCGCCGGCGGGGATATCACCCTGAGGGCAAAAGATGACGTGACCCTGGAAGCGAGCCGGATTGACACCCAGAAAAACGCGAAAATCACCAGCCAGACGGGGAAAGTGAACTTCCGGGCGATGCCCAATACCGCTGTTGAGCAGACCCTCACAACGTCAACCGGTTTTTTCATCACACAGCACGATAAAGGCCACAGTGAAAAGCGCTGGATCATCCCGT
>NZ_JBHFKZ010000173.1:0-825 GCF_042879375.1 Photorhabdus sp. RM323S | reverse complement strand
GTGCATGGTTTAGCCCCGTTACATCTTCCGCGCAGGCCGACTCGACCAGTGAGCTATTACGCTTTCTTTAAATGATGGCTGCTTCTAAGCCAACATCCTGGCTGTCTGAGCCTTCCCACCTCGTTTCCCACTTAACCATGACTTTGGGACCTTAGCTGGCGGTCTGGGTTGTTTCCCTCTTCACGACGGACGTTAGCACCCGCCGTGTGTCTCCCGTGATACCATTCTTCGGTATTCGCAGTTTGCATCGGGTTGGTAAGCCGGGATGGCCCCCTAGCCGAAACAGTGCTCTACCCCCGAAGATGAATGCACGAGGCGCTACCTAAATAGCTTTCGGGGAGAACCAGCTATCTCCCGGTTTGATTGGCCTTTCACCCCCAGCCACAAGTCATCCGCTAATTTTTCAACATTAGTCGGTTCGGTCCTCCAGTTAGTGTTACCCAACCTTCAACCTGCCCATGGCTAGATCACCGGGTTTCGGGTCTATACCCTGCAACTCATGCGCCCAGTTAAGACTCGGTTTCCCTGCGGCTCCCCTAAACGGTTAACCTTGCTACAGAATATAAGTCGCTGACCCATTATACAAAAGGTACGCAGTCACCCCTGTTTGCACAGAAGCTCCCACTGCTTGTACGTACACGGTTTCAGGTTCTTTTTCACTCCCCTCGCCGGGGTTCTTTTCGCCTTTCCCTCACGGTACTGGTTCACTATCGGTCAGTCAGGAGTATTTAGCCTTGGAGGATGGTCCCCCCATGTTCAGACAGGATACCACGTGTCCCGCCCTACTCGTTGAGTTCACACTTTGTGCATTTTGGTGTACGGGAC
>NZ_JBHFKZ010000172.1:0-825 GCF_042879375.1 Photorhabdus sp. RM323S | reverse complement strand
AGCGTCGAGAGCTTATATTGGTCGTTATTATGATAGGTTACGGAATTTAGCAACGACAACCCAGCCTGTGATGATCACCCCGGATATGTTGAGAAAAACGGGGCTGTTGCCATCTGGATTCAAAGACACCAACAGTTCAGGGCAGCGCTATCAGACCGCTGTAGTGCGCAATACCCAGGATCCGGCACTATTGCAGGCAATAGTAGTGACACAAGAAGGGAGTCCATTACCTTATAAAGCCCTGCGCCTGGTATCGATGGATATCTCTACCGGATTGGGGGGATATATTCGGGATGGCAAGACGGCTACCGGCGCAATTAGCACATGGACCGTGCCTTTAAAGGATTTTGGGATAAACAGTGGTGAAGGTCATCTGGTCGTGTTATTGAGCGCAGATGAGTTATCTGCTGCCCGTGAGGAGAGCGACCGATTGTACCGTTTTGCGGTCCCCGGTCGTCCGGAACTGAACAAAATGCATACTGACATTAACATGGGAGGCAACAACCTGAACAATACGGCTACCGTGAATGCACAGGCTGGACATTTCAGTGGCGATATCCAAGCGAATGCCGGCCAGTTTCAGGGGGATATTCGTAGCCACGATGGCTGGATTATGACGACAAAGAATAAAGGCTGGTTAAACGAAACCTATGGTGGTGGTTGGATGATGTCAGACAGCAACTGGCTTCGCAGCGTCAATAATAAAAGCATTTATACGCAGGGGCAAATCAAAGGCGGCGCCCTTCGGGCTGATGGTCGTCTGTCGACAGGGGAGTTTTTACAACTTGATAAAGTGACTATGGCGGGTACGGCCTGTTTACCCAA
>NZ_JBHFKZ010000171.1:0-828 GCF_042879375.1 Photorhabdus sp. RM323S | reverse complement strand
AAAGCTTCCAGCCGGTACTGAGTAAACGGAATGCCCTCTTTGTTTTTCAGAAAACGCCCGTAACTTTCGAAGATATGAAATGGCGTGCTGTTTTCTGCTTCATAATCGGTGGCGTTATGCTGCAAAGCATAATTGGGGTTGTGGTAATTCCGGTCTTTTTGAGTGGTGGATTCAGGGCGCATGTGGGAGCCAAGAGACCATCCGGAGATAACATTTTCATCTGTTACGTCGGTGACATCTGGGTTGTAGATCAACGTATCCGGTGCCCTCATGTGTAAGTGGCTGTCGCTCACATGGAGCCCATCATCGGCGAACCAGAAGAAAATCCCCTCTTCCGCTGCCAGGCGGGTGAAGAAATCATAGGAGGATTCCCTTTTCATGGTGGTGTATTCCCGTACTGAGTGCGGGTCATTAAAACGTATATTGGCCTGGAGTTTTTTCTGTTTCAGTATGCTGTGTAAAATGTCGGGAACACTGAGCTGGTGATAAATACGGCTGTCCTGATCGAGGGTCAGCAGCCACATTTCTGGCCTGACGGTCAGGTGATACAGCGTTTGATGCCGGTTTGTGGTCCCGATAACCGCACTTTCAATCAATCCGTTCACTTCACGTTGTAAAACATCGTCACGGGTGACGGTGAACTGTGCGGTTTGAAGCAGAAGGGTCGCCGTATCAATATCGGAGCGCGGTGCCGCCAGGGTCAGCGACAGGGTAAGTAACGATGAAAGCGCTTCATCTAATGTAAAATTGACGACCGCAAAAGTTTTGGGTGCCAGATTGCCGATAGTGCAGGAAAAGCGGAGTCCGGTTTTCATGGTTTTTCCTCAT
>NZ_JBHFKZ010000170.1:0-846 GCF_042879375.1 Photorhabdus sp. RM323S | reverse complement strand
AGGTAGAGCCTCAGCACAAGGTGTTGGATTACCTGGTGGTCAAATTCAAAAATATATCAGCAACTTGGATGATCTTATAAGACAATGAAAATAAATAATTCCCTAGAAAAAATAAATTACGCGATAAAAGAGATTGATATAGCAATATCAGCTTATGACAGTTCATTCAATTATTTCACAACGTTAGAACAACTTAATTTTTTTAAAACAAAATTATTAAGAGCCCTAGATGATATTAACTTAGGAGCGTTACCGCAGAAAACAGAACGAAATCTAGGTATATCAAGAATAATAGTTGATCAATGGCCATTTGATAATATCTTAGGTGGTTTAATTATCGAAGCTGAACAAGTTTATAAGAATATTTAAATCATAAGCCGGAAAGATCCCCCAAGATCTTCCGGCCTTACTGATGATCTATCGTGGCTAATACACTGTCTGTATGAGCCGGGTGCCCTGACGCCTTCGGCACGATATCAACAAGGCCAGCTATACTATGTGGGGTCGCGGTAGGAATAGCCGTTACCGGCTACCCCCCGCACAGATCCGGACGTGCGCGACTAACGCATCCGGCTCCTACCTCGGGTGTTTGGCGTAAAAGCGCTGCAAAGGATAAGGATGCACAATTCGGGGGGACGATATCCATTTATTCACCAGTGACGGGCCGGTGCTGACTCTGGGCTATAACCTGAGCGGGCAGCTGACGGAAATTACCCGTACCGATTAAGGTGTACGTAAAAGAATATTATCCAAATAGATGAGTATCAAACATTTTATCGTCAGTTATTTAACAACATCAGAAAAGATAAAAAGTGAATATAATCCGTGTTCGTTAAACATAAAACA
>NZ_JBHFKZ010000169.1:0-859 GCF_042879375.1 Photorhabdus sp. RM323S | reverse complement strand
ACTATCGATAAAAGCCAATTATTTCAAATTGGCTCAAATAAATTAAAGGAAATAAAATCACATGAAAGTAGTGAACCTGTATGAAGAAATGAAAGTGGTGACGTACTTTGAAATTGAGATAATTGTGCCTGCGTTCGTTAACTACATTGCCGCTGATGAGAATGGCGAATTGTGGGGATATAATCGCAAGCCTATGTGGGACTCACTGTGTAATAGAGGGTGGTGGGGATTTGATGATGATGAAGAAGAAGAAGGCGTTTATTGTCTCGAAATAGGGAAAGTGGAATTTGAAGGCGAGTGCTGGAAAGATTCTTTAGAGTATGTGGGTGAGGCGTCGACAACTGTCTTCTGTGCGAAAGGTGAATGAGATGATAGTAGAAAAACATATTTATCAGGAAAGTAGAACTGTTAAGTATTTTAATGTGCAAGTCGAGGTTCCCTACTGGGCGCAGTATTTAGCCGCCGACGCAGATGGCGAATTGTGGGCATATGAACTTGAGCCTCGGTTTTTTGGAAGCTACTGGATGGAAGATGATGAAAATGAGAGTGGCAGCGTGAAAATCGCTATGCTTGATTTAGGTGTCGTTAACTGGAAGTACACTCTTGTGGATGTTGATGATATTTGCTTGGAATATATTAAACATGTAAAGAATTAGAAAAGGAAATAAAATCACATGAAACTTATTAGCTTAATAAAGCCGATTAAAGTTAAATACTTCGGCATTGAATTATTAGTCCCGTTTTGGACTAAATTTATAGTAACTGATCGCAACGGAATTGTATTAGCATGGAACGAAAAGCCACTTCAAAGCAACGGGCGCTGGATTTCTGAATCAGCACAATATCAATATGAAATTGT
>NZ_JBHFKZ010000168.1:0-870 GCF_042879375.1 Photorhabdus sp. RM323S | reverse complement strand
TGCCAAAGGCCCCGGCGCGTTGCAAACGCTGTTTAGCCAGGTCCCGGGAGCGGATAAAATCCGCAAAATCGCCTGTCGGCTGGGGGCGCTTGCCGTGGCTGTGCCTGTCGCCGGTATTCTGATGAACCCGGTGGAAGCCATTGCCGGTCAGAAATTTCTGCACGATGAGGATGAGCTGGACTTCGTTTTTGACGCTGAATTGCCGCTCTACTGGCAGCGTAGCTACCTGAGCCGTTATCAGTATGACAGCGTACTGGGTCAGGGCTGGAGCCTGTTCTGGGAAAGCCATCTCACCCGCGTGGACGGCGGATTACTCTGGCGTTCCCCTGCCGGCGATATCGTGCCCTTTCCTGATGTCCCTGCCGGCCACCGTTGTTTTTGCCCGGAAGCGCAAAGCGCGCTGATACACACGCCGGAAGACACCTGGGAAATCCGTGACGCGGGCGAACAGGTTTATCACTATACGGCTTTTGATAATGACGGCATAAGCCGCCTGAGCCACCGCCGCGATAACGTGGGTCACGAGCAGCGCTGCCATTACAACGAACAACATCAGATGGTCAGCATCACGGGCAGCGGCGGGCTGAAGCTGCACTGCGACTATGTGATGAAGGATATTGATGGCAAAACGGTTTCCCGCCTCACCACCGTCTGGCGTGAATGGTATGACGGCCATCGTATTCAGCTTTGCCGCTACCATTATAATGAACACGCCCAACTGACCGGGGTCAGCCATCGCAACGACTTTCTCCAGCGTCAGTTCGGCTGGACGGCGCAGGGCCTGATGGCATGGCATCAGGATGCGCGGGGGTTGCGCTGTGATTACCAGTGGGAACAGACGGAAGAAGGCCTGTGGCGGGTGCTTGCCCA
>NZ_JBHFKZ010000167.1:0-873 GCF_042879375.1 Photorhabdus sp. RM323S | reverse complement strand
GGTTATGTATGGGTACAAATTTTGATGGTTGGAAACCTGCACAATGCTTATTTCTTGAGGCTAAGGCTAAGTATGACCAGTTTTTTAAAAATGGAATACCTATGGATTGGTGGAAAATAAGTAAAAGCGGGGATAGATCCATAACAACTCAAGTAGAAAAGCATCAAGAAGTATGCAATACATTAAATGGAGTCCCAAATTCTCACTGGCATTTTATGCAACCTATAAGCTATACCTATTATTTTGAAAAATTTTCTATTTATCCCAACATTAAAGTATTTCATACTATTTAACATTTAAGTAAGGGTGAAAATAAATGACTACATTATCATTAAATATGAAATTATATACAGATTGGAAAGAACCATTAACTCCAACAATAGTTCTTACCGATTTATATAAAATCACACAACAAGTAGATATATTTTTTGGACGCTATAAAACTTGGTATTTACCAGGAGATACTCGTCAAGAATCTTTACAACATATTGCTTTTGATCAGCAAGGAGCAACAAAGGAAGCAATAAAAGAGTTTGAAGAAGATTATACAGAAGAAAATCCTATAGTTATTAAAGGAATTTGGGATGGAAAAGATGATGACCATTCATGTTCAATTTGTTATATGAATTATCGCCGAGATCGGTTAGGACAAACCCAAATAGATTTTCATATATCTATTGAAGAAAATGAATTTCAGCTATCACGATTAATCAACTTTATTAATTTTCTGATTTCTACTCATAGTGCACCTTACATTATGGTAGAAAACAATACATATAGAATAAAAAGAAAACAGGTTTTCCCAGATCGTTTAAGTGCTGGCTGGATGCTCTACTTGCCAATAGAAATAGATCCAACTTTAGTCCCAATGGC
>NZ_JBHFKZ010000166.1:0-907 GCF_042879375.1 Photorhabdus sp. RM323S | reverse complement strand
GTTTTGGGTTGTAGCCTTTACGTTGCATTTGGCCTATAGCCTTCCATTTTCTTTCGTGAGTCTCCCATAGTTGTCCATCAACACCGGAAGTTCTTTTTCCCGCGTTTTCAGTAACTCGCTTTACTGCAATAGCTTTTGCAGAGAACGAGCCAGTCAACATACGTTGCAGTTTTTTAACCCTGCGCCATTGTTGACTCTGAGTAGCTTTCGCAATCCGTACCTGTAGCTTTCTCACCTGT
Organism: Photorhabdus sp. RM323S; assembly: GCF_042879375.1. Classification (NCBI taxonomy): domain Bacteria; kingdom Pseudomonadati; phylum Pseudomonadota; class Gammaproteobacteria; order Enterobacterales; family Morganellaceae; genus Photorhabdus; species Photorhabdus sp. RM323S. Next base: position 668 of record NZ_JBHFKZ010000166.1, on the reverse strand, counting down.
TTATGACAGTCGCGCCAATTTATGGCATGCCACCCTGAAAGGTGGGAGGCCGCAGATACAGTATTTGTTGTATTCACTTGCTTACCTCCTGTTATTGAATGCTTTACAAGATTTCATACGATTAAAGACCGGATGGAAGTCAGCATGCTTTCGCATCAGAGCAAATTTTGATCTCTTATCTGAGCTATTACGGCTCAGCATTCGCTTTTTCCATCTTCCTCTACCCGCATCATCAACAGCATCCCTTACGGTTTACCTGCCCTTTGGGCGATGATACGGGCTTACCAAGTTCCGTTTAGCATACAAAAGTTGGGTTAGGTTTTGCCTTTCCACCGGTGACGTTATTGCCCATGTATCCTTAGGCATTATAAGGATAACCCGTCACATACCATTTTGGTTCAAGCCTTTCAGCATCTTTGGCTTGTTAGACCTAACGATGTTTATCAGCAATTCACATGTGTTAACCTTACCAACCAGCCTTGTACCTTTTCCGCGTGATGCTCGCAGAAAGTAGAGGTACCTTACGGCTTCTCTACCGTTCACAGAACAGGTTACGTTGTCCCAGAGGCTTCATACCCAGCAGTTACCCGCCACGCATGCTCTGGTAGGCTACGATTGATGGGACAATCGGATTCATCAGATATCACTATCGGTGAATCAATATGTTA
>NZ_JBHFKZ010000165.1:0-915 GCF_042879375.1 Photorhabdus sp. RM323S | reverse complement strand
CAAAGAACGCAGCGTGCGACTTTCACCGCACTGCGCTCAGGCTTTTCAAAGCCCCCTGGAGGGAGCCGGCTTCACAACTTTCAATCGGTCCGAACAGGCGTTTTCATGACAATGGGTATGCAACATCACCAGGTTGTCGAGCGTATTACTTCCACCTTTAGTTAAATCAACAAGATGATGGAGATGCCATCGTGATTCTTGCGTGATTAATTGCTGACATACAGGACACAAACCTTGTTGGCTGCGCCAGATGTTCTGCAATTTTTTACGGCCAGACAGCGTATTTAGCATCTTATTGCCTGCCCTTTGTTGGAAATAACTTTCCCAGTCGGGATCGAATGGATTCGCCGCCGATTTTATTTTCGTGTGTCTGCGGATTGACGTTTCTGCCGCACTTCGCAGAATCGCCTGTTGTGGCTTATCTGACCTATTTGGCTTCTCATCTGGAGTTGCAAATACCCAGTTTTTACCTCGTAGCCGCCGAAAATATCGGTTTTTAATCCATTTTTGCCCTTTTTCAGGATGACGTCTGCAACACCATCGCCACAATTTGCACCAAATCTCGTGATCAATACGGGAGAAGATTTTCGAGGACACAACATGTTGATGGTAGTTGACCCATCCTTTTATCACCGGGTTCAGTAGACCAATCAGCAATCGCTGATCCGCTGCTAAGTTGCGACGAATAATGGAGCCCACTTTTTTCAACAAAGATTGGACACTTTTCCTCGATGGCTTGATAAGGATCTTCCCACCATACCTTCGAACGTTCTGCCCAAGAAAATCAAAACCCTGATCAATATAGGTAATGCGGGTTTTTTCCTCAGAAAGGGTTAAACCACGATCCTTCAGGAATGCTCTGACAACAGGCAGTACCTCATTTTCCAAAGCTTCCTTTGAGGCTCCGGATATTAT
>NZ_JBHFKZ010000164.1:0-925 GCF_042879375.1 Photorhabdus sp. RM323S | reverse complement strand
AGCTGGTACTCCAGGGGAAAATAGTCATGGTAATCTCTGGGTAAAACCAGACAGTAACCACAGTCCCCACTGTCAGGCTCAAGCTGTTCACACAGAAAGTCCAGCCAGGCCATAAAGCGAGCCATACCCTCTTGTTCCTTTAGATAATCCCAGGGCAGCACCAGACTCAGGTAGGAGCTACTGTCATCACCATCATCTTCATCGGAACCCAGATAACGCATCAGATAATGAGGCGCTTCATCTTCATTTTTGGCATCACTGACGACCCAACCACAAGGCTGATTTTTTTTCCTGGCGAGAATACCGTCCTCTATCTTAATAATATTTTCCGGTGAATATTTGCTTAACCCTTGCAGTGAATGGCTATGAAAACGCAGATGGGTGCCAAATTCTTCGCGAAAACGGCGATAGCAGGCCAGAATGCGTTGCTTTTTCTCCTGGGTGTAACCCTGTTTAAAAAACAGGGTAATTGAGATACCCAAGCGGGAGACGGTCAGTTCATCTCCATTAATAAAAAGAAAAGAGGTCAGTTGTGATCTCAACTGGGAAAAATAATCATGAGTATCCATATTCTCTCCGTTCATTATGAGGCGGTGGCGAATGTGACACTCGCCAATGTTGCAAGGACAGCCGCTAATGTTGCGGCGCTGACCGCTGCGGCAGCAGTTAAAATTTCCACCAGTGCAATCAGCGCCGCAGCGACGGCAAGGGTGACGAGAATAACAACAGCAACTTCGGCAATTTACTCATTCCTATTTTCTGCTTCCCGTATCAGATGCCATACCGTTGTCCCCGGCTCTGCGCCCTGAATATCAAAGGCAGTTGCGCCCTGAACAAAGAAATACTGTTTGTCAGGCTGGCTGTCATTTCGCCAGAATCCGCTGACAAGCATCGGTTCGCCGGTTCTCACCGGGGTGACATGCAG
>NZ_JBHFKZ010000163.1:0-928 GCF_042879375.1 Photorhabdus sp. RM323S | reverse complement strand
ACTTCTTCAAAGATGCCTTAGCACCGTTTCATCAATATCGCCAGAATGCATTAATCGATGCCACTATGGCTTTGATTAATGGCGCTTCTCTTACGCTAACCAGTATTGGACGTTTTTTGCCCGGACAGGCTCAGGTCAAAAACAAGATAAAAAGGGTTGATCGCCTGTTAGGAAACACCGCTCTTCACAACGATATTCCTGCGATTTTTAATAATATTACTGCCATGATAACTCGTCAGTTGCCTCTTTGCGTTATTGCTGTGGACTGGAGCGGTTATCCATCGCAGGAGTATCATGTGCTTCGTGCCAGCCTTCTTTGCGACGGTCGGGCAATGCCGTTATTGAGTTGGGTTGTATCCTCGGAAAAACAAAATAACACCTTAATACAAAATCAGTTTCTTGATTCCCTCGCTAAAGCCGTCTCTTCCGATGCCAGAGTCATCATCGTCACAGACGCAGGATTTAAGAGTCCATGGTTTCGACATATTGCCTCATTGGGCTGGGATTTTATTGGGCGGATCAGGAATAACGTTCAATTTCACCTGGCAGAGAGTCCTGAAATATGGCTGAAAATCTCTGACTGTCCTGGAACAATAACGCCGAAATACATGGGGGCGGGAACGCTGGTCAAAGAAAAGAAAAACCGTATTAATGGTCATTTTTATACATACAAGAAATTACCTAAAGGGCGGAAAAGTAAACGTTCAAAAGGCAGGCCAATGTATACTAAAACAAACAACGAGTATCGGCAGTCAGCAAAAGAAGCCTGGCTTATTTTCAGTAGTATAGATGATTTAAAGCCAAGGGAGATCATCAAGTTATACAGTCGTCGCATGCAGATAGAGCAAAACTTCCGCGATGAAAAAAGTGAGCGTTTCGGATTTGGTCTTCGTGCCAGCCACAGTCGCTCTGCGGGTAGAATGCTGGT
>NZ_JBHFKZ010000162.1:0-929 GCF_042879375.1 Photorhabdus sp. RM323S | reverse complement strand
TGCTTCCAGCAGTTGGGTTACCTCACGGTGAACCTTTCTCGTTAAGGGATTACATTGTTCCGAAGGCTTCATACCTTGCCGTTACCCGCAACGCACGCTTCGGTAGGCTACTGCTGAGGAAACAGCAGGTCTCTCTGTCCTAACTTGGGTGAGACAATCATGGGGACAGCTTTCGCGTCGCACCTTAAAAACAGCGTCATGTGGCGTTGGTGTGTGTTTTCTCTTCATCGGTGAATGGTAGCATATTTTCTTTTTATTGAATGAATATTAAGCAAGAAATAGAGCGGACTGTGATGTTTTGAATTTTCTTTGACAAAAACGTTGATCGTATCCCTCCAGTTAGGTGTGTGGGATTTAATCCTACTCGAAAAATAAATAGAGGCCCCAAAAATTGCCTCATATTATTCTTTAATTTTTCAATGTTTTCACAATACTCATAGCTTGCTCTTTATCTTTTACTCCCATCCTGAATGAAGGACCTAAAGCGGTCTGAATAATCGCCGTGACAATATGAGTACCTTTAAATGATACTGTCATTTGGGTGCGGATGTTTTTATTGATTAAAACATCAAAGTGGGGAAAGCATTGTTTATCGTTTTTTATCGCTATTTCTATCTGATCATTTCCGCCTTCATCTGGCCCTAAGTAATCTATTTTATCTGTACAGGCGTGGGTTAAGATAAAATTGCCTCCGGATGAAAATTCAAATTTCAATCCCTCTTCGGCTTGCGTTTGTCTGTCTGGATTATTTTTACTAGCACACCCGGTTATTACAGAGAGAAGTAACATAATAACAAACAAATTTTTCATGATTCCGATCCTGTTATATTGAGTAATCACATGTAATATAAAGTCTATTTAAGTAGAGTTGCAATTAACAATATATCAAAATAACCACCAGATAATAGCATTTTTCTGGAAGGTAATGA
>NZ_JBHFKZ010000161.1:0-953 GCF_042879375.1 Photorhabdus sp. RM323S | reverse complement strand
ACAATTTCATATTGATATTGTGCTGATTCAGAAATCCAGTCTCCATTGTATTGTGATGGCTTTTCGTTCCATGCTAATACAATTCCGTTGCGATCAGTTACTATAAATTTAGTCCAAAACGGGACTAATAATTCAATGCCGAAGTATTTAACTTTAATCGGCTTTATTAAGCTAATAAGTTTCATGTGATTTTATTTCCTTTTCTAATTATGTACATGTTTAATATATTCCAAGCAAAAGCAGCAATGTAATTTGTCCAGTAAGGAACCTCAACTTGCACATTAAAATACTTAACAGTTCTACTTTCCTGATAAATATGTTTTTCTACTATCATCTCATTCACCTTTCGCACAGAAGACAGTTGTCGACGCCTCACCCACATACTCTAAAGAATCTTTCCAACTCTCGCCTTCAAATTCCACGACACCCAACTCTACAAATTCATCGCCACCAGAATCAAAATATCCCAATCTCATTTCAGGCTCAAATCGATATCCATACAGCGTTCCCTCTGAATCAGCGACAATATATCTCACAAATTTTGGCACTTCCAAATCAATCCCGAAATAAGACACACATTTAGTGTCAAAAGACGACATTAGTATTTTCATTGCGCGGCCTCACTATTTAAACTCACTAAAGAGTCTTCCCAGCGCTCATTATCTTCAAACTCCACTTTACCGATTTCGAGACGATAGACACCTTCTTCTACATCATTATCATATACCCACCATCCGCCGTTACGCAGTGATGTCCGTAGAGGCTTACACTGATATCCCCACAACTCGCCATTAAAGTCAGCGGCAATATATTCCACCCAACAAGGAACCGTTATCTCAATTCCAAAATACGTCACTACTTTCATTTCTTCGACAAGATTAACTAATTTCATGTGATTTTATTTCCTTTAATTTATTTGAGCCAATTTGAAATAATTGGCTTTTATCGATAGT
>NZ_JBHFKZ010000160.1:0-954 GCF_042879375.1 Photorhabdus sp. RM323S | reverse complement strand
ATGAGCCGATAGCTATGCGGGTAAAGGATAGCCGAAAAAGCGAATGCTACCTTGTAATGAGGCAGATAGGGATTGAGTGAGTTAGCAATATCATCCTACGTGAAAACGGGCAGACTTCGGCTGGGTTTTTCTTAACGAGATAATTTGATCAACCTTTTATACAAGGAAAGCAGATGACGACGCAAATAAACGGTGTCGGTGCACCCTTGGACAGTTCGGAACTCTGGCACCTTATCCCTTGGGAAAGCTGCCACCGGGAAGTCAAAAGGCTCCAGATGCGTATCGTTAAGGCGACAAAGGAAGGCAGGTGGAACAAAGTGAAAGCTTTGCAAAGACTGCTAACCCACTCATTTAGCGGCAAAGCGCTTGCCGTCAAACGAGTGACCGAAAATCGGGGAAAGAGAACGGCGGGTGTCGATCGAGTGACTTGGACAACGTCAAAGTCAAAATACCACGCGATCACGACACTGAAATCTCGTGGCTACCGTCCAAAGCCACTACGGCGGATATACATCCCTAAAAGTCAGGGCAAGAAAAGACCGTTAAGTATCCCTTGTATGGTTGACAGAGCAATGCAAGCTCTCTATCTACTCGCATTGGAACTGGTCTCAGAAACCATAGCGGACCCCCATTCTTACGGGTTCAGGTTAGGAAGATCCACAGCAGATGCCATCGAGCATTGCTTTAGCATCTTCTCGAAGGTAAATGCGGCCAGATGGGTTCTTGAGGGTGATATTAAAGGCTGTTTTGATAACCTATCACACAGCGGGTTACTTGAGCACGTTCCGTTATCACGGAATATTTTGAATAAATGGCTCAAAGCCGGTTACCTTGAAAACCAACAACGCTTCCAAACCCGGGAGGGTACGCCACAGGGGGGGATATTATCCCCCGCCCTGGCTAACTTGGCGCTAGATGGGTTGCAGGAACAACTCGCTCAGACGTGTGGAAAGC
>NZ_JBHFKZ010000159.1:0-964 GCF_042879375.1 Photorhabdus sp. RM323S | reverse complement strand
CCAATGGCACTGCTTCCCGTATATGGTCAAAAAGTAATATTTTGTCACCGGGTTCGGCAAAATGGTGGGCGGTAAGTTGCGCACTGTCGATAAGAGGAACACGGTGGTCAGATCCATCAGCGATTTCCTCTGGTTCAGATTGGAGTTTAATGCTGTCAATACTAAAGATTTCATCTGCTGCCAGTACATAATGCGATTGACCCGGTTCAAATGCTATTGGTTTTGTTTTTGTCGAAGACAGGTTGATAACCGGTACGCAGTGGGGAATAAATGCGGGGGTAATATCCTCAATGGGAATGTTGCGGTCGAATTCCAGGATGAGGGTAAATTGCTTATCCTCTCCCAAAGGGAGCTGAGAGATCTCCTCCGATAAATCAAATGACATAAAGTCATTCACATGTGGCAGATAGAGGTATTCGTATAACACCTGCAGCGGCCAGAAATAGTCATGGGGTCTTGGCAATACCAGATTTTCCTTCAGACGTGTCGCTATCTTGATACCCAGATCCATCTCTTTCTCGGCAAGGGATGTTTTCAGATAAGTGTCATCCAGCGACTGACCCAGGTATTTCGTCAGTAAAGATGCCAGTTTTTGATCTGCGCCCAGAAAAAGTATGACGGGCCCGGTCTTCCAGTGGGGCGTTTGCCCATGATATTGAAAGGTCAGCGAGATAAGGCTTTTGTTTTCGCTGTGTTTCAAAGTCTTATGGATCAAGGTGACCGGTTCAATGCTGATATCCTGGGTAGTTCTGAATGCAATTGATTGGTTATGTTGTATGGCAGAAATTTGACTGCCTTTGGCAATGAGTGTGGCTTCAGTTATGCTGCCCGGTTCAATATCTAACTGGATAATACTGGTTGACGGAATAGGGTGTAACGGTATCGGCCATACTTTTCGTAAAAGCGGATAAACCACTTCCGGGAAACCATCATCAATTTTTTGTTGAATACCGGCAGCCAGAAG
>NZ_JBHFKZ010000158.1:0-996 GCF_042879375.1 Photorhabdus sp. RM323S | reverse complement strand
AAAGGGGGCGTATCAGACCGCTGACAAAGTCCTAGCCAAAAGGTTAGGACTTTGATCTAATAGAGTTAGTGCAAAAAATGGACTAACCGACATGCTTATAATTTACTTTATTACTGATTCCTCTCCCTAAAATCTGGGCACAGAGTTATGTGCCCGCACTACAACTGGGATTAATGCCGTAGTTTGAGTGCTGGAATGGTGCAACAGAAAGTAATAAACAGTAGCCCAAGTAAAATCAGGGAAAAACCCTCACGACTTGGATCAATGCTGTAAAGTACAGCGACAGTTGCCGTACCTAGCGATGCACCAAATAAGGTTCCTATTCCATCGTTTCCATAGTGATTTTCAGATCAGGACAACCATTTCCCGAAGTAGAAGATATTATTGGATCAAAACTCAAAAGAAGTTTGGAAGGCCCTCGTGTATACACTCCTGTTTCTTGATAATTATAGTTATCCGCAAAACGTAAATTGTGCAGGCGATCTAAAATAATATTGGATGAAACTTCCAACTGACAAAGTGAAAATGGTCGTTAATTCTAGACATCAGCGAGTCCGCTATATCAGGTAGCGTTGTGGTGAAAAATTTAAATACTTTGTTTCGAAGTTCATGTTTATTAGCGAAATAACGGTTATTTCGAACATGTTCATTCATGACCTTCCATAATCGCTCTATCGGGTTTAAATTTGGGCTGTATGGAGGAAGGTAATGTAACTCAATATTGCTAACATAAGCCCACTCCTTCACAAGATGCGCTTTGTTGTAACCCGCTCCATCCACAATAAGATGAATTTTTTGATGATAGTCAGGATAAGACTTTCTTATTTCATTGAAAAAACAGCACATGTTGTAGTCATTGAGGGTTTGATATTCCTGGAACACCGTATGACCAATGGCATTCAGGTTGAGTGCACCCAATATATTCAGACGAGTTCGACTTCCTGTTGTTTTGACTGTTTTTTTCTCGCCTTTTCGCATCCAGCCATAACCGAGTTT
>NZ_JBHFKZ010000157.1:0-1001 GCF_042879375.1 Photorhabdus sp. RM323S | reverse complement strand
GTTTGTGGCGGGCCGTTGTCCTGCCTGCCTGCGCCGGTGTGGCGGGTGCGTTGCGCGGCCCCGGCCCCGAACCAGGCCATCATCAATAAACTCATGGTGATTGACTCCCGGCGGTTATTCACTGTCCTGAGGACGCGGCTGAAAGGAGGTCATCATGGCGCTTATCTGTTCACGCTGGACCGGCGTCATGGCACCCGAGCAGGTGCCGGTCAGGATTAAAATCTGTTCCGGCAGATGCAGCAGCATCATCAGCTGATGGAGCGGGCCCTGTGGCGAAGACCAGGTGAACTCTGCGGTGACGGTGGTCATGCCGTTCAGCTCGCCGGTTTCCTGAGCGAGGACCTGATAGTTTTTCAGCTGCTGGCTGAGTGCGTGGATTTCCCGTTCGGCAAACTGGGTAAAATCGAGTCCCCAGGGCAGGGTATCGCGGGACAGGGTGAAACTGCTGCCATTGTGGTCATCGGGGCTGCTGAGCACTAAGATGCTGGCATCCTGCCAGCCGTGAGGCATCTTCACTGTGCCGGCATTGAAGTGAAACGGGATGAAGCGGGTTTCCTGGGTCATGGTCGGGTCCTGATAATCATTTTAAGCTGTTTTTGGGATGGGTTTACTTGTTCATATTGATGTTGCCGCCCAGCATGATGACGCCGCTGGCGTTGATTTCAATGCTGTTGGCCTCTCCGCCGAAGGTGAGTTTGATGCTCTCCGGGGTCATCACGATTTTTCCTGCGCCGACGTTCAGCATGATAGTGTCACTGGCTTCATACAGCTGAGTCCCGTCGCCCGCTTTCCCGGCGCGGGTCCTGACCTGGACCTGATTGGCATCGGTGCTGCGCAGCTGGCAGATGGTTTCCATCAGGCTACCCTGTTCAATGGTTGTTTTTTCATCACCGGTTTTCACGGCAACCTGCCGGTTGCCGGTTTCCACGACCAGGGTCTGGTCATGTTTCACCACGGTGGTCATGTTCTTCTGGGCATGCAAAGCCAGTTCTTCACTGCCT
>NZ_JBHFKZ010000156.1:0-1072 GCF_042879375.1 Photorhabdus sp. RM323S | reverse complement strand
ACATCACACATCGACAGGATGATCGTGGATGCCAGTGCCATTCCCTCCTCTTCCGACAGTTCATTGACGACTTCCAGCTCACCGTGAATACGCATTTCAATTCGGGTCAATCCTGGACTGATAGTCAGGTGAATATCTGACGCATTCAGTTTTTTTGCCAGTTCAAAACAGGTCAGTACCTGCTTCTGGCGTTCACTCACATCAGTTAAGTCCGACAGACACACGCCCTGTTCATTCGTCCGCTGATTTTGTTTCTGGCGGTTCGCCTGCAATTCTGACAAATTGACAAAGCGAATTTCGGCCTCTGGCGTGGCTTCAAGTAATTGCATGACCCGAGTCTGGACCTGTGGGTCGCCCCGACGATGGTTGTCAATTAATACCGTAGCCTGTTGTTCTTCACATAACAGCAACACAGCATCATTAACCTGGATGTTTTCTTTCATTCCCTGTCTTCTCTCAGAACGTTAATACCGAACCATCACTTAGCGTGACCGCAGAAAGCGTGATCACCTTAACTTTGAACTGAGTGCCAGGCACTGCGTCACCGACAGCGAATTCCATCACACCGCGGCCCGGCAGGCTTACGCTCGCCCGCAATGCATGCCCCCGACCATAAATCTCCTGCACCACCGGACGGGTCACAGGTTGTCCCGCCGTTATCACCGGTGATACGGTCATCGGCAAATCAATGTCATTACTGCCCGTTAACCCCAAAGGCTGACTTTCTGCCAGTTGGCGTTGTAATTTAGCCCGCTGCAATTCCGCTTCCAGCAACAGATTTTTCGCGTGTAAATGCTCTAACTGTCCCACCGTCACCCCCGCAGAGGCTTCTGTCATCCCTATTACCGAAAGAGCGCTATCCTCTGTTGCCCATACGGGTGAACTGATAAAAATTAGCCCACTTAACACACTGATACACAAGGCAGTATTATTTCCGGGCATAAATGTATCCCTCGGTCTGATAGGTTAACTGTCCCTGTGAGGTCAGGGTAAACGTGAGGCTGTTCAGTCGCAGCCCTGTATCATCCAGTTCAGCAAATAGCCATGCTGGCATCACCCGACTACTGAAGCT
>NZ_JBHFKZ010000155.1:0-1163 GCF_042879375.1 Photorhabdus sp. RM323S | reverse complement strand
GTGATATGTTTACCCACGGTAATTTGCTGATTATCGGCGACGTTCAATTGATGGCTTTTACCAATTGAAATGGCTTGCTGGCCTTTAATGGTCACCGTTTGATTTTTGCTAACTTCCAGCGTCTGGCAGCCCTGCACAGCTTCGTCGTCATCGTGTTTAATTATCACCGTGCGGTTATGCGCAACGTCTGTTTTCTGGTCATGGTTTATCTGCGTGGTTTTATCCCGGAGAACCTGCGTATTCATATCCCGTTGTGCATGAATAAACACTTCCTCGCTGCCGTTTTCATCCTCAAAACGCAATTCGTTAAAGCCATTTCCTTTGTGGGTTTTGGTTCTGAATGTGGTACGGGTCTTTTCCGCCGGTAAATTCAACGGCGGACGGTTAAGTGCGTTATAGGTGCATCGGTAATAATCGGGCGGTCAATATCGCCGTTGAGGTAGGAAATAATCACTTCCTGACCGACTCGCGGTGTCGCCAGAAAGCCAAATCCGTTGCCCTTGTGCCACCCGTACCCAGCAGGAAGCCTGGTCGTCCGGCGCATCATAGCGGTTCCAGTGGAAGTGAACGCGAACCGCCCCCTCTTTATTGACGTAGATTTCTTCTGTGCCGGGCCCGACCACCGTGGCGACTTCATCACCGTCCGCCAGCGGTTTATAGCGGTAGGGGGGACGCCAGTCGTTGCGGCCGGGAATAAACCGGGTCTGGGAATGGAGGGTGGTGCCGGTGCCGTTATCACCTAAAGCGGCAGGGACGTACCCTTGATGTTGGCAAGAGACAACTTGCCAGCGGTCATTCATGGTATCAATCGGGTGGTGGGTTAATTTGAAGATCCTGCCCGGCATTAATCGAATACAATTGCTCTCCGCTTGCCCTGATTTGCTGTCCGTCCGCAGGGCTTCCAGCCGGTACTGGGTAAACGGAATGCCCTCTTTGTTTTTCAGAAAACGCCCGTAACTTTCGAAAATGTGAAATGGCGTGCTATTTTCTGCTTCATAATCGGTGGCGTTATGCTGCAAAGCATAATTGGGGTTGTGGTAATTCCGGTCTTTTTGAGTGATGGATTCAGGGCGCATGTGGGAGCCAAGAGACCATCCGGAGATAACATTTTCATCTGTTGCGTCGGTGACATCTGGGTTGTAGATCAACGTATCCGGTGCCCT
>NZ_JBHFKZ010000154.1:0-1164 GCF_042879375.1 Photorhabdus sp. RM323S | reverse complement strand
TACGGTGGCCGTATTGCGATCGGTCTGGATTTTGTTGATACCACCGGGCAGATTATTGATGCCTGTAATTACGGACAATCAGGAAAATGTGAAAAAGTGGCAGTTAAGGAATATAGTAAATTTGCTGGTAGAACGGGAGTGGGAATGGCTGTAGGGTATTATGGCGGTATAGCAGCAGGTGCGGCATGTATTGCTTTTGGAATTGCAACTGATGGATTAGCCATTGGACTTTGTATGGCGGGAGGAGGCTTGGCTGGTGGTTATATCGGCAATAAAGGTGGCGAAAGAGCTGCTGAATTTATTGTAGATTTGTTTATAGGAAATTAACTATGAGCATATTGAATTTGATAATGACCATATGTTTTTTTTCATTTTTTTTCTTTTTGATTACATCAATAATCATTTATAAAATAAATCAGAAAAAAATGGATAAAATTATTGAATTATATATAAAAAAAGGATTCTGTTTGTCATCAGGAGCATATATGGGTCACCTTATGGGTATTCAAGGTCAGTTTTATCCTGCCGTATTTTTCTATAGGCTATTAACAGGAAAAAGAATAAGAATAAATAGACCTGATAGTAAATATATGCCCCAAGAATCTTATGATTTCATTCAAAGTTTACCCTCCAATTTAACCCGTTGGATAAAAACATATTTCATCACCATTAATATAAGTGGGATATTTATCCTTATAACAATGACAATATACCTATTTGAAAAACACGCTTAACTATAACTAAACATTCAATCGAGCATTAATATGAACAGAATCACCTTTGTCATTTTATTTATTTCTTGTATTTCTTTTATTCTTTTTCTTGTTATATCAATAATTATTTACAAAATAAATCAAAAACTTAAACATATCAATTATATTCTATAATTAGGATTACGATAACCACAACTTCTTTATATTAACATATTTATTGCAAAAACACGCTTAGTGATTAACTAAAAACTAAGCGTATAAATTATAGTTATCAATAAACCATCTCATCCCAGATGCAATATCCTGATGTTCCCGCCATATGATGCCGACAAGTAATGTTAACATACTGAACTGAAACAACTTCCTCCGGTTGGCCTTTATTATCATTAACAACATGCGGATAATTAACATTTAAACCGCAAATTTTTGCCCCAGTGAGCAGGATGGAATA
>NZ_JBHFKZ010000153.1:0-1200 GCF_042879375.1 Photorhabdus sp. RM323S | reverse complement strand
CCACATTGCGCGAACCGCAGGCCTAATTCACTTATCAGTACTTCGGCCTGCGACTGACTGCGACAATGGCATACAAGTCGAGTCACCCGAGGGAACCGCCCCCTCAGGTGCTCACAGAACCGGACATGAACCTCTCAGCTCATCCGGCTCTTCCCATTGAAGCCTGCCCCCATAGCAGCGGCCAGTGTGCAAACAGCCTTGTTTCTTTCCGCGCCATACGCGCCAGCCAGTGACTGGCGCGTCGTCTATGGCCACGGAGACGCTTATGTTTGCGGGTCAGCCATATCACGAGTTTGCGATCGATATGCCTCAGCGTTGGATACAGTGCCGACTTATAAAATGCACCGTAATAATTTATCCAGCCCCTGATTTTGGCATTGAACATATGCGCCAGGTCATAAAGCGACTTGTCACTGCGATTTTGCAGGTTCCAGCTCCTTACCTCCTGACGGATTGCTTTCCCTGCCCTGGCACTCATCGCCGGACTGAAGTTTACGAAGGTCTTACCCCAGCGATTCTTCGATAAACGGGGCCGAAACGTATAGCCCAGAAAGTCAAAGCGCGTCTCCGCGTAATTCCCCCGCCTATCGGCATCCTTGCAATAAACTATCCGGGTCTTCTGAGGATGCAACTCCAGTCCACATTGCGCAAACCGCTGGCCTAGTTCACTGATTAGTGCTTCGGCCTGCAACTGACTTTGACAGTGGCATACCACATCATCCGCATATCTTTCGAAGGGGACGCTGGGAAACTGACGTTGCATCCACATGTCAAAGACATAGTGCAGGAACAAATTCGAGATCAGGGGGGAGATCACACCGCCCTGCGGCGTTCCACGCTCCCTTGACAGCATTGTTCCGTCCGGCATTTGCACCGGTGCTTTCAGCCAACGTTCGATGTACATCACCACCCAGCGTTCCTGAGTATGATGCCGCACCGCCTTCAGTAATAGTGCGTGGTCGATATTATCAAAGAAGCCTTTAATATCCACTTCCACCACCCAGTCAAACTGCCAGCAACGTTTTCTCGCCTGCGCAATCGCCTGGTGTGCAGATTTTCCCGGTCGGTAACCATACGAGTCCGTATGGAACAGCGGCTCCAGCACAGGTTCGAGAACCTGCTTAACAACCGTCTGGGCGATCCGGTCCGACACGGCAGGAATACCGAGCGGACGCACGCCACCATCAACTTTGGGAATTT
>NZ_JBHFKZ010000152.1:0-1202 GCF_042879375.1 Photorhabdus sp. RM323S | reverse complement strand
GCCCTTTAGCTAAGTGCAACGCGGGGCTGTTTTTGGCAATGGCAACGGCCCCTTCTGCTGACCAGGTTGCCTTGCTCTCGGTAATATCCCAGCCAGCGATTAGGGTTAACTTGTTGCCGGCCATGACCTTATCAATATCCATTGAGTCACCACTGGTCAAGGTGATGTCTTTCCCTGCGGTCAGGGCGATGCCATGCAGATTTATCCCCGCGCCTGCATGGAGTTCAATATTCTCATCCACCGCTAAATGCGGATGAATATCCACCTGCCCATTACCCGCCAGAAAGATATTTTTCGCCCGGTTAATTAACGTCTGTGACAACGAAATGCCCTGCCTAGATAGAATACGTAACGTATTAGCCGCAGAAATAGTGGGTAATACCGGTACGCCTTCTGCGGCGGAATTGCCGCCAGATGAAACAGAAATCCCTCCACTGTTGGCAATCAAGGTCACGTCATGACCTGAAATATCGGTACCCTGCACCGTAAAACGATTCTCTCCCTGTAGCAGGACATGGTTCCCCGCATTGACGTTTCCCCCACCCGAAGACAAGGTTTTCGCTTTAATGGTGACATCACCGCCGGCACGAATGCGTCCCTGATTCTGCAATGTCTCGGTGGTCAATATCAGATGTTGACCCGCTTGCATCTGACTCTGTTCCGCCATTTCAATGCGTTGACTGCGCAGGTTGATGTCCGTTTTGGCCTGCACCGCCCCCAGAATGACCTGACCCTCGGCGGTCACATTGATGTCGCCTTGGGTTGCGGTCAGATTAGTCAGATTGACCGTTTTACCCGGTTCGGTACTCACCAGCCGGATTTTATGGGCAGACATTCCCCCCAATGATCCGGTATCAATCGCTTTCCCGGGGGTATAACCTTCGGCTGTGAGGGGGATAAGGGTGCCATGCTTGACATCAACCTGATTGGGGCCTTGTATCAATGTCAGGTTTTTCGCCCGGAGTGGACCGTGCAGCTGGGTGGTCCGGCTGATAATCTCGATTTTATCCTGTGCTGTTGCATCCCATCCGGCTTCACTCAGGGTGATGAAGCCTGTTTTCACGGTTAAGGCCGCCAGCGCCCCGTCTTTATCCAACCCCGGCTTGCCCGTGGATAAGGTGACTGTCGGGGTCTGGGTAAAGTGGCAGCCGTTACAGGTGATGCCATTCGGGTTGGCAATGAAGACCGGGGCTGCTTGTCCC
>NZ_JBHFKZ010000151.1:0-1219 GCF_042879375.1 Photorhabdus sp. RM323S | reverse complement strand
GGAGATGGGGTAGCCAATGGTTATCTGAACCGGCCTGAACTGACGGCGGCACGTTTTCTGGCCGACCCGTTCAGTGATAAACCTGATGCGCGGATGTACCGTACCGGGGATTTGGCGCGTTACCGACCGGACGGCAATCTGGAGTTTCTGGGGCGCAATGACCAGCAGGTGAAAATCCGCGGCTTCCGCATTGAACCGGGGGAAATTGAAAGCCGGCTGGCAAAGCACCCAGCGGTGCGTGAGTCAGCGGTATTGGCTCTGGGTGAGCGGTCGGATAAACGACTGGTAGCGTATGTGGTGGCAGATGCAGCGGAGGGGTTGGTGAACAGCCTGCGAGCACACCTGAGTGCGGTTTTACCGGATTATATGGTGCCGGCGGCGTTTGTGCGCTTGGACAGCTTTCCGTTAACACCGAATGGCAAGCTGGATCGACGGGCACTACCGGCACCGGATAGCGAAGCGTTTGCCCGTCAACATTATGAGGCGCCGCAGGGAGAAGCCGAAACGGTATTGGCGGCCATTTGGTGTGAACTGCTGGGGATTGAGCAAGTCAGCCGGCATGATAATTTCTTCACGCTGGGCGGGCATTCCCTGCTGGCGGTACGGATGATTGAATGCCTGTGTCAGTCGGAGATGACGCTGGCAGTGCACGACCTGTTTCAGACGCCAGTACTGTCAGATCTTGCGCAAACGTTGGGACAGCACCGGGTAGTAGAAGTACCCGCTAATGTAATTACCCCCGATACGACGGCACTGACTCTGGCAATGTTGCCGCTAATAGATCTGACTCAGGCTGATATTGATCGTATCGCCGGGCAAGTGCCGGGCGGCATGAGCAATATTCAGGATATTTATGCCCTGTCGCCCTTGCAGGACGGGATCTTATTCCACCATTTACTGGCAAACGAGGGAGATCCGTACTTGTTGACCGGTCAGATGGTTTTTGCGAACCGGGCTTTGCTGGACCGGTATTTGGCGGCCATGCAGCAGGTGGTCAATCGCCACGATATCCTGCGGACCGCCTTTGTCTGGCAGGGGCTGTCTGGCCCGGCACAGGTAGTCTGGCGTCAGGCCACTTTATCCGTCACTGAACTGACGTTAGATCCGGCGGAAGGGCCGGTCAGTGAACAGCTAAACCGGCGTTTTGCCCCCCGCCATTATCGTTTTAACTTAAGTAAGGCCCCGTTACTGCAATTTGTTATTGCCCGGGAAGCGGATG
>NZ_JBHFKZ010000150.1:0-1231 GCF_042879375.1 Photorhabdus sp. RM323S | reverse complement strand
TGGTATGCCCGCTATGATAGTGGCCCTCTGCATATAACGCCGATTAGAGGCGGCGAACCCGCCTTGGTCAGCGGGATCTGGCGAACAGACAGCATCCCTGACAAACAGTATTTCTTTGCTCAGGGCGCGATGGCTTTTGATGTTCAGGGTGCGGAGTCAGGCACAACGATTTGGCATTTAATACGAGCAGCGGAAAATAGAGCGGAGTAAATAATGCGAAGTGTAGTGGAAAGAAAATGTAAACAAACCGGTGCTATTGCGGAAGGTTCTAACTTGTTCAATATACAGGGAATACCTGTTGCACTGGCGGGACACCTTGTTAATTGTGGTTGCCCGACCGGAGCCTGTCGATTAAAGGTACGGTCATAAAGATCAAACTCCAAAGCCATTAATTAAAATACCCACAAAACACAAGGCAGGCTTTAAGCTGTTATTAAACGTCATTTTTTAACTGATGATTTTAATCGGTATAAAGTTTTAACCGTTTTTTTACCCCTTTTAACGCCTGCTTTTTATTAAGTTTAATCATCATCCGCTATCATGTTTTACGTTTAACAACCCCTAAACCTCTCCACTTTTTATCTTTACCAACGCTGTTTTACCCGCCTTTTTCAGAGTTTAAATCCTGCCACATTAACCGTTTTATCCCTTTTTTATTGCATTGTTTTTAGGGTTTTATCCGTAAAATAACCGTCGATAAAACGCTTTAATACCTGTTCCGTTCGGATAATATTCTTTTATATGTGAATTTCTTTTCAACTCTCTTTTAACGGTTAATCATTTCCGATTAAATACCATTAAATCCCCCGTTAAAAACTCGCATTTACCGAGTTAAATCTGCCCTTGATATAGAAGCCAAAAGCTTTAATACCTTTTCACTTGCATTTTTAAATCATCATGGCAGGTTAGGTAAATGTAAAATAAATCGCGTGTAAAATTTTAATCCTCGTTTTCACCCCTTTTAATACGGGATTTTTATTACATTTAATCATCATAAAATATCATACTTTACGTTTAACAAACCCTAAATACCTCCACTTTTTATCTTTACCAACGCTGTTTTAGCCGCCTTTTTCAGCACTTAAATCCTGCCACATTAACCGTTTTATCCCTTTTTTATTGCATTGTTTTTAAGGTTTTATCCGTAAAATAACCGTTGATAAAACGCTTTAATACCTATTCCGTTCGGATAATATTCTTTTATATGTGAATTTCTTTTCAACTCTCTTTT
>NZ_JBHFKZ010000149.1:0-1235 GCF_042879375.1 Photorhabdus sp. RM323S | reverse complement strand
TCTACTGATTGTTCCACCAAGTCAATAAGGTCACTGCTATGCCTGTTCGTAAAGTATGTCACAATTTCTTCAAAGATGCCTTAGCGCCGTTTCATAAATATCGCCAAAATGCATTAATCGATGCCACTATGGCTTTGATTAATGGTGCGTCTCTTACGTTAACCAGCATTGGACGTTTTCTCCCAGGAAATGCCCTCGTTAAGCATAAAATTAAACGCGTCGACCGATTACTTGGTAATAAAGCGCTCCATAAAGATATCCCTGATATTTTTCGCAACATTATTTCAATGCTAACTGAGTCTCTGTCGCTGTGTGTCATTGCTGTTGATTGGAGTGGATATCCGTCACAAGAACACCATGTGCTCCGTGCTAGTTTAATTTGCGATGGGCGCTCAATACCTTTATTAAGTCAAATAGTTCCTTCATGTGACCAGCAAAATTCAAAAATACAAAATGCCTTCCTCGACGCATTAGCTCAGGCTGTTAACCCTAAAGCTAGAGTGCTTATCGTTACGGATGCGGGTTTCCAAAATGCCTGGTTTAAACATATAAAAATGCTTGGTTGGGATTTTGTTGGGCGTATTCGCGGAAATACTCAATTAAGGCTTGAGAAATAGGGTGAATCTTGGTTTAAACGGCAAGCTTTAAAAGCGACCGCAACACCACAATTTTTGGGTTTTGGTACATTATCAAAAGCAGAATATGCGCGTTGTGATGGCTTCTTTTATCTCCATAAAAGACCTAATAAAGGTAGAAAATTTAAAAAGTCGCGATATCGAATGGTGCGAAAATCACAAGTGAAAGATGGGCGTTCGGCAGCTATGGAGCCTTGGCTTATTTTTACTAGCATGGATGATTTTAAACCTCGGCAAGTCATGAAATTATATAGTCGAAGAATGCAAATAGAGCAGAATTTTAGAGATGAAAAGAGTGAGCGATTTGGATTTGGGCTCAGAGCAAGTTACAGTCAAGGTGCTGGTCGCTTACTTGTATTGAGCCTTCTTGCTACGCTAAGCTCGATTGTACTTTGGTTGATAGGGTTTCATGCTGAAAATAAAGGAATACACCTTAGTTATCAAGCTAATAGTATCAAATCAAGAAGAGTAATATCTCATCTAACATTAGCAGAGAATGTATTACGCCATTCTCCGCTAATATTATTTGAAATAGTGCTTAATAAAACACTCAAGCATCTCGCCAAAATCTACCAAAATATGGTTTTGATTTATTAGCGC
>NZ_JBHFKZ010000148.1:0-1341 GCF_042879375.1 Photorhabdus sp. RM323S | reverse complement strand
TTGCCGGGGCATCAAAAGAGTTCCATCGGGTTCTGGGACGCATAGATTTTCGTGGATAGTGCCTCCCAGGCCTCACCCGGTGAGTCATTCCGGCAAGTCCCTCTGAAAGAGCACAATAAAATGATTTTAAATGTTTTTTTATCCCCTGAATTAGCAAAGACAAGTGTCTTACTACGAGAAACAAACAGTTTTTGAAATTCAATTTCTGTTTATTTTCTCTGCTATCAATGCAGTCGCTATCGTTGCCTCTGTGATTAATATCATTTTCCGATATCCTTGTCAGGTTCAGTAATAATATATGCGCCTGGATTTCTTGTTTTACGCCTTTCTCACTCTGTGAATGGAAATCCTCAATGCAAAGGATTGACTTGGACAATTTATATAACTCTTCTATATTCCATCTAAGGTGATATAAATCATGAAAAGCTTCGACTTCATAATATCCTTGTTCAACAAGAGTAGTGGCAAGAATATATTCACCATTTCGGTCAATATGCTTTATTAGTCTTAACGTTAAGCATGGGAATTCTGAAAGAAGGTTTCTCTTTCTAAGATCTGACTTTACCGCTTCCGATGGCGTATAACTAACAATAAGATCATCTGAATTACTGTCAGAAAAATCTCTAATAGTCTTATTCCTGTTTCCCTCCTGTACTCTAAATACGGCATTCAGATTGTTTTGCATTACTTGATATAACAAGTAATAGCTAAAATATCCCCGATCGAAGATCACGACAGCATTGCTATCCAAACACTGGAGATGCTTTTCGGCACAAGCCCTCTCATTGTTATGGTTAACAAAATCAACGTCATATATGATCGAATTCAATACATCATAGAGACAACTCATCATTGCATAGGGATAATGTCGTGATGTGTTTTTGGGTGTTTTATATCCATTTTCCAGCAACCCTCTGGGAATGTTTAATTTTGAGCCATCTATAGCAAACAGTCGATGTCCTTTCCATGTTTCGGGATGGGTATTATCTTCCCATACAGAAACGATATTTTTGTTTATGGTTTTTATTGCATCATCAGGTAATTTCATTCTGGCTTCGCACATTGATGAAGCAGAGACGGGCTTATGCTGAGGTAGCGGTATTTTTTCATGAATGCACTCAGCCCATATTTCATTAATAATATAAGAGTATCCGTGGTTATTTTTCCCTGATATGATTTTTATGAGAAATAACACAATCAATTTTGTGTCTATTGATCTTTTTCTTTTTCGCCAAAAATTATCAATTTTCGAGCATGAATCAAAAAAAGTTTTGTTCAGAAAATGATATATATCCATCAGCATACTCTCCGAGGAAACTTAGATTTTTATAGCATAGTTGT
>NZ_JBHFKZ010000147.1:0-1348 GCF_042879375.1 Photorhabdus sp. RM323S | reverse complement strand
TTTTTATCAGGAATATCTGCGCCGTTTCGATCTTTTGCCAGTTTATTATTAGCATTATCATTTATATCGGAAGCCAACTTCTGCGTTACCGCGAGTGTGTCACTATTGCCTGTCTTGTCAGTGAGTTGAACAATTCCTTTTTGTGTTAATGAGGTACTGGGAATTTCTGTTGTGATTTTTTTCTCTAATGCTCTATTTAATTGGGCGGTGAGTTTAGCTATATCGCCATCATCCAGAACATCATCTCCTCCGGAGTGTGTTGCGATAAAATTAGCTACAACAGAGGATATCGTGGACGATTGACGTAACACCTTATTTAATTCATGAGTAGTGATATTATCTGGTGGAAACCCAGTTTTTAAACTCCGACTTTCTTCATATCTTTCTTGACTCACTACATTTGCATTATTACTGATAGAAAAGGCTTTAAAATCATTCTGGGGTTTGAGACTCATGTTTTTTCCTTAAATTAGATAATATTATTTCATAAGCAACATATTGAATTACTGTAAAGATGATTTATCATAATTCGCTTAAATCATAGTTTAGTTCACAAAATGAATAATGAAATATTCTTATAACTCAGATGGTTAACTATTTTTGTGTAATTGGCGGTAATAAATAACCTGATATTTTTCAATCAAAACATACCCAAGATATTTAGTGCTATAGCGAAACCTACACTTTTTTCGATAGTTAAAACGCTTAGAATCCGAATTAATTAAGCTTTTAGATGAGTGTCTATTTTGTTGAAAAAAGAAAATACAGCTGTGGTACTGAGTATTAACTATCAGGAATATTTAGAAATAAAAGAAAATAACTGAACTAACATAAATCACAAAGATTAGAGCGTTTCTCCATTAACTGTTGACCAATGATAAGGTTGAAATTCACGAATTGTTTTAAATAACAACTCATTTTTCTCATTAGTTACCGCTGCCTTTACTGAACCACCCCAATGAACCAGATATTCTTGGCATATTCCGCACGGTGTCAAAATGGTATATTCACAACCTGTATCTTCACGGCAGAGACATAAAGAGTGTGTTACCGCTTCATTCAGCTTATGTGCTTCCAAATAGGCACCCACTTCCATACAAAGAGATAACGCGTCATTTTTGGTATCAGGTGCAATGCTGGTTAAAATCTTGCCTGATTCTGTCCGTACTGCGGCTGCACCACCCCATCCTTTGGGGTATCGTTTTTCAATTAAGTTAACTGCGGCGTTATATAACTCTTGTTCTATATTCATTAACTTACTGCTCCTGCACTATTAGCCTATTTTATTTTTCTATGTTAATAATATCTTTGGAAATAAGATTTTAGCTGTTATTAAAAATATTTTATA
>NZ_JBHFKZ010000146.1:0-1355 GCF_042879375.1 Photorhabdus sp. RM323S | reverse complement strand
ATCGGTTTGTTCATAACGCGCCAGTCCACCAAGCCCGATCTTCACCACCTTGCGGATACGCCGACCAAGGGCATCATAGTGATAATGCGCCGTTGTGTTGCCGATTTTCGCCACCGTCAGGCGGTTGTCACCATCATAGCGGTAATCCTGGGTTTTGTACCACCGACACTCCCGACGGGTAATATTGCCGTGCGGGTCATGCTCATAGCGCCATTGCCGCCAGTAGCTCAGGCGGTCGCCCTGCGGCGTCACCGCTTTAGGGATCCCTTGCTCTTCTGCCTCCCGTTCCAATATCGACTGCGGTTGCTCCAGCAGGTTATCCGCCCGGTCATACCACAACATATCTTCATAAGCGCTGCCCTGATGCGTCACTTTTTTCAGGCGACTCTCCGCGTCATAAAGGTAGTCAATCATGCCCCGGTAATGATCTGCCATCATCTGCAATTCGTCCTGGGGGCCGTAGACCCACGCCCGCCACGGCTTGCCTTCGCTAAGATAGGGCCGGGGGTCAGCATCAGCCTGTTTCAACGGCAGGCTGTACTGGTGGATACAGCGTCCCAGCGGATCATAATCGCGCAGCTGGAACAGGTTGCCCTGCGTGCGGCGGGTTTCACGATGCAGTTGGTCGCGCTCAAATTCAGTGAGGAGTTTCTGTTCATGCCGAATGGCGCTCAGGTGGTCGGAGCCGTAGTAGAGCCAGCTTAAGGTGCCGCCCTGTGGCAGCGTGAGGGCCGTCAGGTTATCCAGTTCGTCATAGCTGAACTGGAGGCTGTCGTCGCCGTTCTGCTCCCGAATGACCCGCCCCAGCGCGTCATAGTCAAAACGCACGGTGCTGGGGACTATCCCCAGAGGTTTGCCGTTGTCATTTGGCTCACGGCGGGCTTCCAGCAGCCTGCCCATGCTGTCCCACCGGTATTGATAAGTGTCGGTGTAGGTTTCCCGCTGAATCAACTGACCGGCTGCATCATAATGCTGGTGTACCTGACGTTCCGGGTATTTGAACACGCGGTCACCCATGCGCCGTTCGGTGCTCAATAAGCCCGCCGCGTTGTATTCATACAGGATGAGGGTGTCGTCAGGACGGATTTCTTCGATTAAGCGCCCTTCGGCATCACGGTTTAGCCGGTAACGGTCATCGTTGGCGTTGTCGAGCTGTATCAGATGGCCTTCGGGGCTGTACTGATAGCGAATTTGACGTTGCAGACGGTCTGTCGCACAGACCACCTGACCAAATGCATTGTATTCCCAGGCGCAGGGCGCATTCTCATTGCGCTGGTGATGGGTCAACTGACCCGCGCTGTCCCATGCCATGTGTTCGGTGGAGTCGTCAGGATAGGTGACCTGAACCAGTTGAC
>NZ_JBHFKZ010000145.1:0-1450 GCF_042879375.1 Photorhabdus sp. RM323S | reverse complement strand
TCGATCCACATCATCGGATCGGGGGCATACTGATACAGGTTTAATCCACCTGCCAAGCCAATCGGATCTTCGGGTCGATCCCGATGCCATCATACGGTTTAGGCCACTTTTCCCCTTGATTTAGCCGCCTTTTTCTGCGCCGGCTTTTCCCACCCTGTTAAAGAGCGTTCCAACTCGCCCCGACGGGCACTTTCTCGATTTTAGCTCACTTTTTCCCCGATATCATAACCGGTTTTATGAGTTAAGGGGAACAAATGACGAGGAAGCGTATCAGATCAAAGATGCCATCGGTAAGCTCCAGTCCGCGCTGGCTTACCGTGGGTATGCGCCACGGTAGATCATGAAGAAAGCCGGAAGATCACAGAGATCTTCCGGTTTCAAATTTTATTTATTAAGGTATTAAATCAACTTCCCTTTATATCAAGTAAATAATTAAGTTTTGGTTTCCATATATTTTCCCATTTACTTTCTATATCTATTGAATAATTCTTTATATGGTAATAATCATTCTCATCATGATGAGATAGAAAGCATTGTTCAACGCAACTAATAATCCATTCCAATAATTGTTTAATTTCAAGATCATTATCATAACTTAAGAAAAATTCAGCAATTTCAATAAATTCCGTCATCAGATTCGGGCAAAAAATGGACTCTTCAAATAATGAATAACAAAATGTTCCCTCAATTAAATCATCCTTATTTTCTAGAAGGCGAAGTTTAATATTCTCATTCATATCAGCAACCTGGTCCTTTTCTTTTTGCCGCTTTAATTGATTTTTTCTCATTATAGGAGCCATCTAAATTGAACACTCCTTTGGACTTATCCAATGATGAAAATGTCTCGTAGTGATCTTTGTGAAGATTATCTAAATAAAAATAATCACTTTTCTTAAAAACTATGCCTTCAACTTTTACTTTGCCTGTAAATTTATAAATTTCAGCCCCTTGAAATTTCTTTCCAGTTGTTTGGGCTGCATCACCGACGATTTCAAGAAAACTCCATCCCCAAGGATCGATCCACGTCATCGGATTCGGCGCATACTGATACAGATTCAATCCACCTGCCAACCCAATCGGATCGGGCGTAATAAACCGGCCTGTCTCCGGGGCATAATACCTGAACGTATTAAAATGCAGCCCGGTCTCATTGTCAAAGTATTGGCCCGCATAACGCAGGTTTTGCCTGAAATCATAGTCGGTTGATGACAGGGCCGGATCAGTGAAGTAAGCCAGCGGCGAACCATCCAGTTCGCCAAAAAGGCGATATTTTCCCGCCCATGCTATTTTCCCTTCCTCGTTCGTGACTTCCAGCGGCGCACCGTTGATATCAGTGTGGTACCAGTAGTAATTGTGCCGGGCTCCCCGCGTGACGATACTGGCCAGCGGGGTGTAGCTGTCATGGGATTCATAGCAGTAAGTCTGGGTTTCGCCACTTTTCGAGTCACGC
>NZ_JBHFKZ010000144.1:0-1491 GCF_042879375.1 Photorhabdus sp. RM323S | reverse complement strand
GTTAATTTGTGAATGCAAGGGTCCGGGATTTTACAATCGCATACGGCGCTTTTCATGTTCACTGAGAGCATAGTTTTTCCTTACTTCTCAGTATTAACTGCCAGAAGCAGTTAATACTGAGTTATCTAAAAGAAATCATAGTTACCTTGAAATCACCACTTTTCCATTGATTAAAGAAAAATAGGGGCTGAATGTGAATCCATCTTCGCTATTGTTTTTATTTTCAAACAACAAGGGTGAATTATTACTATGCTCACGCTGAAATCGGAATAATCGGCTACCCATATAACGCATTAACTTATACTTACTCCAATCAATCGGTACCGCCTGATACCCGTTATCAAAATCTTCCTTAAAGTCATAAGAATCAAAATAACTCTGCTCTGTACTGTCATTGGCCTGGGCATGTTCAGACAACATTAATTTGGCGGCCGATTGTAAAGCAGCCAAATCTTTATTTTTCATTATTTGCCAGATATCTTCATAGGCTTTCTTAACCAGTTCAGTGCTTGCCGCTGTTTCCGGCAGAGGGGTAGCTGTCGTCCAGGCCCAGACAGGCAGATCATTTAATGTCACTGTCCGCTCCGCATAATAAATACCTTCATCCTTGAGATTCTTTTCCGTAATTTTACTGTACTGAGCGGTATCAATATTAAAATTAATGGATTTCATACTATTAGGCTCCGCTATACCGTTTTTATCTGCCACACTGGCAATAATATTCGTGATTTCATCAGACTGGTAAGGTGTCATCCTTACCAGTCTGACTTTGCACTCCGCCTGCTTATCTTTGTAAATATATCCCTCTTCCGCATCACTAAACGGGGCCATTTCGATATAGATAGTGTTTTTACCATTTTCCAATAATGGCGCAACATTGTACCCGGTCGAGATGGTGCCAGTCATTGAATTGAGATTACTTAAAGTGTACATTCCATTGACCCTAAGGACACAACGTGCCCGATTAGTTTCTAAATAAGTAATATATTTAATTTTATCCATCATATTTTTCCCATAAGCTGATAATGAAAATAAGGCCATAAAAAATACAAAAAAATTTTTCATTGTGATAACCTCAGTTTATATGTTGATTTTTCCTTCGGCAGTTTTGGATATATCTCCCATTTTTTTTGTTTCTTATCATCCATTTTGCTCTTTTGTTTGGAAGAATCATCATTATTTTTAGGTGGCTTGCTTCCCACCCCATACTCCACATAATAACTGGCAACAATCCCCTCATGAAAAAATACCAGATATAACCCGTTATCCTGCTTATCCAGTTCAAAACACCCTTCCGCTTCAATATCTGCACCGGCTTTAAAATATCCTTCTACCAGATAATATTTAAAACCCGCCTGAATATTCGTTTCCGCCCTAATCGCCAGCATACCCCTGACGCTATCCCCCAACTGGAATTCCATTTCCCGCTCTTCATTGCTGGCATATTTAAATGACAGATTTAACGCCCCTTCCAGCACCATATCTAATTGC
>NZ_JBHFKZ010000143.1:0-1500 GCF_042879375.1 Photorhabdus sp. RM323S | reverse complement strand
ATGTGCGAGATAATTGTACCGGAAAGTATTTTCAGCACTGTTTGCTCCGCTGTAAGCGCCATTTGCTTTGCCGGTGAATACAGCACCAGCAATACCACCGAAAGCCCGAACAATTTGTGCTTGTTGTTCTGATGTTTTTTGCCATTTTTCAGCCTCAATGAGATTATCTCCCATTATTGCACCGGCTAGTTCAGCAGCTAAAGCTCCAGCTATTGCCCCTTTTGTATTACCACGACTAATTTCAGCACTGATACCTGTAACAATCGCATGGCTGATCGTTTTTCCGGGTAAACCTAACACCTGACCATTATCACCAATCAGCCCGGCCCCTTCGGCGTTAATCTGGCTGCCAATATTAGACAGCAAAGCCGTGGTGAAATT
Source organism: Photorhabdus sp. RM323S (assembly GCF_042879375.1). Classification (NCBI taxonomy): domain Bacteria; kingdom Pseudomonadati; phylum Pseudomonadota; class Gammaproteobacteria; order Enterobacterales; family Morganellaceae; genus Photorhabdus; species Photorhabdus sp. RM323S. The sequence continues at coordinate 1,119 of NZ_JBHFKZ010000143.1, read as the reverse complement.
GTCTTTAAAGCTGCCGCCATTGATGGTTGTCCCCAGACTGGCACCGATAATGGACTGGCCCGCGACCCGTTGAGCCACTTTGCTCCAGTCGCCGTTGCTCAAGGAAGGTAACTTCGCCTTTGATGGATCCAGTTTTGCGCCATTCGCTGCTTCATCCCATCCCATTACCGTGTCAAAGCCCGCCAGTGCGCCACCCATCGCCATTGAAGTCAGGGTTGATTTAACGGTATCGCTGCTTCCCATCGCTTTTAAGGTTTTGGACAGGTCACCTTGATTATCTACCAGGGCGACCGCTGCCTGAGAGGACAGAGCCGCCATGCCGGAAGCCGTCGCGCCGTAAGCCATTGAGCCCACAGTAGCAGCGGTGCTGGCGGTTGCCCCCGCTGCCGTCGCCGCTGAACCTGCCGTGCCTGCGGCTGATCCGGCCACCGAAGCCGTTATGCCTGTGCCTGCCGTCACGGTAGCCACGGCAATCGCTATCACCGCCGAAACCACCGGATTCAGGTGTTGGCTTTTATAATCCCAGCTGTCATACGCATCTTTGACTAAGTTCCATTGAACATCCTGACGTTCATTCAGTCCTTTCAACCAGGCGGTTTCCGGGGTATTACCGAAGACGGAGACGACAGCTTGTAATGACTGACCATTTTTAGCTTTGATATCAGCGCTAACACCATTTGCTGCATCTACGGTGAGTTTTCCGCCAAGATGAATAGTAGGAAGCACCCATGTATTTTCGGTGTAACCTTTATCTGTCTGCTTGATGTAGAACCCTTTGGAATGAGTAATCGTTTGTTCAAAGGTGCTGTTGTTTACTGCTTTAAAATTAACCTGACCGTGAGTACTGGTCAGTTTGGCATTTTGATTGGTGGCGATTTTGCTGGCTTCATAAGTGCTGTCATCCCGGCTTAACAGGTTAATATCGCCGCCGGCGGTAAATTCAGTCACTTTGTTAGTAACATCATGACGGGTGTGTTTAATGGTTTTCTTTTTGCCATACCACTTACGCGTGGTCTCTGTTTTCTCATAGTGACTGGATTCTTCCATCGCCTGAGCGTACAAGTAACCGCCTTGTGCTGCCACATCCATTGCCCCTTTAGCCGCCAGTTTGGTGGCCTG
>NZ_JBHFKZ010000142.1:0-1504 GCF_042879375.1 Photorhabdus sp. RM323S | reverse complement strand
TATAGGGAGGAAGGTAATGTAACTCAATATTGCTGACATAAGCCCAGTCCTTCACAAGATGCGCTTTGTTGTAACCCGCTCCATCCACAATAAGATGAATTTTTTGATGATAGTCAGGATAAGACTTTCTTATTTCATTGAAAAAACAGCAAATGTTGTAGTCATTAATGGTTTGATATTCCTGGAACACCGTATGACCAATGGCATTCAGGTTGAGTGCACCCACTATATTCAGGCGAGTTCGGCTTCCTGTTGTTTTGACTGTTTTTTTCTCGCCTTTTCGCATCCAGCCATAACTGAGTTTGGTGCCTTGAGTCGGGTGAACCGCGTCAAGAAAGAGGATGGGTTCGTCTTTCGCGGCGACTTTAAGATTTTCATAATATTCAATAAATTGTCTCTGTTTTTCTGCATTGAATTTATGAGGGACACCACAAGGTTTTTTATAAGAGAAACCCTGACGGTGTAGCCATTTATTCATGCCGGGAATGCTAAAGGTAATATTCCAGAGCTGAGCAACATAGGCCACAATTTCATGGGTGTGATGGAAAAGATGTTGAGATAAGTGGTTGATTAAAAGGTCAGTTTGCTCTCGAGAAAGTAAACTATCAGACCCCCCATTATCAGATTTAAGTTTCCCCTGATTGAGGTAATCACGGATATGGCGGTCAACGGTGGTCTGATGGAGTCGCAATGCCTGGGCTATCATGACAGAACTCCAGCCTTCAGAAGCCAGAAGGATAGCTTTTATTCTGTCTCGTACTTGACCATTACGAGTGGTGTCGTGAAGACGTTCAAGTTTGATTTTTTGTTCTGATGTAATAAATATTTTCATAGCGAGGATAATGATCTCCATTTCGGATAAAATCAAGCATCTTCAATGATTACGGGTATAAATGCCATTAATGGTTGTTTTTAAAAGTTGCATTTATTACGTTAAATCCGCTTTTGATATAAAATCTTTAATGCTTTTATATTCGCGTTTTTAAATTATGATGACAGTTAACCTGTTATCGGAAGTCGTTTTTTTACTCGATGGATTTAATTAGTATAGAGTTTTAACCGTTGTTTTTATCCTTTTTAACACCTGTTTTTTATTAAGTTTAATCATCATCGGATATTGTGTTTTATGTTTAACGAACACAGATTATATTCACTTTTTATCTTTTCTGATGCTGTTAAATAACTGGCGAGAAAGCGCTTTAATATCCGTTTATTCGGGTAATGTTATTTTACGTGCGATTTCTTTTCAACTTTGGATTAATGGTTAATGATTTTTCGATTAAATGCCATTAATGGTTGTTTTTAAAAGTTACATTTATTAAATTAAATCCGATTTTGATATAAAAGGTTTAATGCTTTTATATTCGCGTTTTTAAATGATGATGACAGTTAACCTGTTATCGGAAGTCGTTTTTTTACTCGATGGATTTAATGGGTATAAAGTTTTAACCGTCGTTTTTATCCCTTTTAACACCTGCTTTTTGTTAAGTTTAATCATCATCGG
>NZ_JBHFKZ010000141.1:0-1538 GCF_042879375.1 Photorhabdus sp. RM323S | reverse complement strand
GAAGTGATGCATCATGAAGTCCGGGCGTATCTGACGGGACAGGCGGAGACGCTGCCGGCACCGGTGCCGTTCCGTAATCTGGTGGCCCAGGCCCGGTTGGGGGTAAGCCAGGAGGCGCATACTCATTTTTTCACGGAAATGCTGGCGGACGTGGCGGAGCCGACACTGCCGTTTGGTTTGGCGGAGGTGTATCGTGACGGCTCGCAGGTGACGGAATCCCACCGGATGTTGTCCGCGGAGCTGAATAGCCGTCTGCGCCGTCACGCCCGGCAGTTGGGTGTCAGTCTGGCGACGTTGTGCCATTTGGCCTGGGCGCAGGTCTTGGCGCGCACCAGCGGACAGGAAAACGTGGTGTTCGGCACCGTATTGTTCGGGCGTATGGCGGCGGGTGAAGGGATGGACAGCGGGCTGGGGCTGTTTATTAATACCTTGCCGCTGCGGTTAGATATGGATGATACGCCGGTACGGGAGAGCGTACAGCAGGCTCATACCCGACTGGCCGGATTATTGGCGCATGAGCATGCGTCACTGGCGCTGGCCCAGCGATGCAGCGGCATTGACAACGCAATCCCGCTCTTCAGTGCCCTGTTGAACTACCGGCATAATGATGTGTCAGCCATATCCGATAAGTGGATAAGCGGGATTGAGTTTATTGGCGGGCAGGAACGGACTAACTACCCCTTCGTACTGTCGGTGGAGGATTTTGGTGGTTCTCTGGGGCTGACGGCACAGACGGTTCAGCCGTTTGCGCCGGAGCGGGTATGCGATTATATGCAGCAGGCGCTGGAAAGCCTGGCGGACGCGCTGGAGCACGCCCCGGACAGGCCGGTTCGGGCATTGGACATCCTGCCGGAAACGGAACGGACCTTATTACTAACAACCTGGAATGCAACGGAAACGCCGTATCCTGAAGCCTTGTGCATCCATCAGTTGTTTGAACAACAGGCGGCGAAAACCCCGGCTGCCATCGCTGTGGTGTATGAAGACCAGGCCCTCAGTTATGCGGAACTCAATGCCTGTGCCAACCGGCTGGCCCGTCGGCTCATTGAGCAGGGGGTCCGTCCCGGTGGGCATGTTGCGCTGTTGCTGGAACGTTCGGTGGCGCTGGTGGTAGCCCAACTGGCTGTTCTTAAAGCCGGCGCGGTTTATGTGCCCATTGATCCGGGTGTGCCGGATGAGCGGAAGCACTGGATGCTACATGATTGTGCTGCTCAGTTGCTGCTTACCGATAATCAAATGGACATACCGGCCAATCTGGCTGTGCCGTTGTTGCGTCTTTCGGATGAGGAAAATACCGGCAGTGAGCAAGTAAATAGTAATCTTGAGCTGCCAGGCGCCAGTGCTGAACCCGCGTATATCATGTACACTTCCGGCTCCACCGGTACCCCAAAAGGAGTGCTGGTGTCGCACCGTGCGGTCGTCCGGCTGGTTATCAATAATAACTATGCGGAAGTCAGTCCGGCAGACCGGGTGGCTTTTACCGCGAATCCGGCATTTGATGCCAGCACGTTTGAGGTTTGGGCCCCGCTGCTTAACGG
>NZ_JBHFKZ010000140.1:0-1543 GCF_042879375.1 Photorhabdus sp. RM323S | reverse complement strand
GGACTTTGATCTAATAAGGTTAGTACAAATAACGAGCTAACCGATATGTTAAAAGAACCTTCTCCTCAACAGTATCAGTTCGAAACCGTCACCCTTGATGAACTAGTTCCCGAAGACCACCTCGTTCGAAAAGTCGATGCCGTTATGGACTTCGAATTTATTCGGGATGCCGTTGCTCACCTTTATTGCCCTAATAATGGGCGACCTGCTATTGACCCAGTTCGATTGATTAAAATGATGTTACTGGGCTATCTATTTGGCATTCCTTCAGAGCGCAAACTCGTCAAAGAAATCCAGGTCAATATGGCCTATCGCTGGTTTTTACGCATGGGGTTAACGGAGAAAGTCCCTGATGCGTCAACCCTCAGCCAAAATCGCCTTCGTCGCTTCAATGGCAGTGATGTTTTCCAACAAATTTTTGACCATGTCGTTGAACAAGCCATCAGCGGCGGCATGGCGAACGGTCGTGTGCTTTATACCGATAGCACTCACTTGAAAGCGGATGCAAACCCGCGTAAAGCGATTAACGAAGAGCGTCCTATTGCACCGAGTGAATACATCGAACAACTCAACGCAGCCGTCGAAAAAGACCGAAAAAATCACGCAAAGAAGCCCTTACCCGCCGCAAAAAAATCGAGCGGAAACAGCGTCGTCAAAAACACTAAAGTGAGTACGACTGACCCTGACAGTGGTTTTATGCATCGGGATAATAAACCCAAAGGCTTCTTTTATCTCGACCATCGTACTGTCGATGGGAAGCACGGCATCATCATGGATACCCACGTCACAGCGGGAAATGTGCATGATAGCCAACCTTATATTGGTCGCTTGCAGCGACAAATTGAACGTTTTAACCTCAATACCGTGGCCGCAGGTGTAGATGCGGGCTACTTCACCGCGTCCGTGTGCCATCTTGCCAAAGAAATGAATATTGCCCTTGTCCCCGGTTATCGACGACCCAATAAAGGGAAAAATGACTATCAAAAGAAACACTTTCAATATGATGCCGAGCGAGATGTGTATGTTTGTCCTGCTGGAGAACTATTGACTTACAGTACGACTGACCGCAATGGCTATAAGCATTACAAATCCGACATCTCTCAATGCAAAATATGTGAACATCGCCAATCATGTACACAAAATAAAAAAGCACAAAAAACAGTGACTCGACATGTGTGGGAAGAAGCCAAAGAGTGGTCAAATGCGTTGAGACTGACAAAATGGGGCAAAAAAGTCTACGCAAGGCGAAAAGAGACGGTCGAAAGAAGCTTTGCCGATGCGAAACAACATCATGGTCACCGTTATGCGCGGTTCCGTGGGTTGAATAAAGTACAAATGCAATGCTTGTTGGCAGCCGCTGCACAGAATATGAAGAAGATGGCGCTGCTGGCGCTTATTTTTTATTTTTTTGGGCTAATGGAGGGGAAATTAAGGCAAGGAGGGGCTAAATATAGCTCGAAAAAGATATCGTTGATGGGATTTTAGAAAAATATCGCGATCGCGACCTTAGGTCGCTCAAATAAAGAACCCCATGCTAAAAATA
>NZ_JBHFKZ010000139.1:0-1710 GCF_042879375.1 Photorhabdus sp. RM323S | reverse complement strand
AAGACTGGCGGCCAGATTATGGTGAAGGTGATGGACGGCTGTCTGGTGCTGATCCCTGATACTGACGACACCCGCACCATCAAGCAACAGTACCAGCGACAGCAGGATCAGCTCAGTGACATTAAGCTGCGGATGCGGGAACTGATTGGTGAGTACAAGTATAAGAGCAGAAATTGAGCGGCTATAGTCATCACTGGCCTATAACAGATATTCGCTAGGGTAGAAAAAGGTAGACTGGAAAATCTCTATGATTTTCCAGTCTTTTATACTTATTTTTTCTTATTGGTAATGGCGATTATTTTTTTCTTAATAGTATTATCATGTTCATACTGAGTTAAGAAAAATAATCCATCATTTCTTTTATAAAAATAATTTTCATAAAGCCATAATATTATGGACTTTCTTTGATACAATCCTACTTCTGACATTAAATAACCTTGAGCATTAATCTCATCAATACATTGCAATGCATTAGGCTCATTATCTATAAAACCATTAAAATAAACCAAATAATAATTAGAAATTAAATCACTTATTGTAGAATTCTTTTTCTTAGAATAATACTTCCAGTGATTTACGAATAACTCTCCAATTTTATACGCTAATCCATATTTATAATATAATTCATAAACAGAAAAATGAATTTGGCAAAAATAACCCATCGTGCTTAATACTCTATAATCGCAAGAATACTTCCTATAAAACTCCATTATATCAATAGTTAACAAGATAAAATCTTGGCCTTTATAGTATCCATTCTGTACGGCAGTAGAAACAAAGCAAACTAACTTTTGTTCCAATTCTAGATTTTTTAGATCAGATGGAATACGTCTAAACAAACAAATCAACTTTCTTAATTGAAATGACAGCTCAGGATTATCCTGAGCATTGAGTGAAATTTTTTTGTCTGCCAGAAAATTTAATTGCTCTGTAAACATTATGGACACCTTTGATTATTTTTAATTCCTGAATACCATTTGCCAATCCTTTTACCTATCTGAGAGAAACGAGATTTGTTTGCTTCAAATACAGTCTTCGCTTTTGGAGGAAGAGGCTTAGATTCTTTAAGTGGTTGACCACTAGGGAAGACTCTATACTCATACTTATCAGAACCAACAGTTACATGATAATGAATCGGGGCATGTTCTTTCGGAGTGCCTATGCCTGCACCAAGGTTTCCATAGTTATGCCATACACGCACACCGTTCTCATTGTAGATTATTTTATCTGGTAATTGAGCTGGTGTTTTATTTAACCCCCACGGATCAATCCACATCATCGGGTTCGGCGCATAAGTGTATACGTTCAGGCCCCCTCTCAGCCCAATCGGATCGGGCGTAATAAACCGGCCTGTCTCCGGGGCATAATACCTGAACGTATTAAAATGCAGCCCGGTCTCATTGTCAAAGTATTGGCCCGCATAACGCAGGTTTTGCCTGAAATCATAGTCGGTTGATGACAGGGCCGGATCAGTGAAGTAAGCCAGCGGCGAACCATCCAGTTCGCCAAAAAGGCGATATTTTCCCGCCCATGCTATTTTCCCTTCCTCGTTCGTGACTTCCAGCGGCGCACCGTTGATATCAGTGTGGTACCAGTAGTAATTGTGCCGGGCTCCCCGCGTGACGATGCTGGCCAGCGGGGTGTAGCTGTCATGGGATTCATAGCAGTAGGTCTGGGTTTCGCCACTTTTCGGGTCACGCTCCTGCAACA
>NZ_JBHFKZ010000138.1:0-1727 GCF_042879375.1 Photorhabdus sp. RM323S | reverse complement strand
CAGTACCAGCGGCAACAGGCCCAGCTGCGGGAGATTAAGCAGCAGATGCGGGCGCTGATGAGTAGTTTTGTGGGTTAAGGGGAGAGCATAAGATGACGATAGCCATTGAACATTTGCAGGATATTCAGTTAACCCACATTGAGGCGCTGGCCTTGGCCCAACTGGTGAAGCGGCTGAACTGGTCAGAGATACGGGCGTGCGCGGTGAATGACGAGGAAGCGTATCAGATCAAAGATGCGATCTCTAAGCTCCAATCTGCGTTGGCTTACTGTGGATATGCACCAAGGTAGATCATAATAAAGCCGGAAGATCTCGGGGATCTTCCGGCTTTATTAATTAACTAGCATTATATATATCGTGCAGATTACTATTTTTATTTAAGTTAACTATACTTTCCTTTTTATAGGTCAATATTAGCTCACCTTTATTTTCATCATTTTCTATTGCACGTACACCATCAATAACACAAAGAATACCGAACAATGTATTATCAGCTACTATTCTTATTATTTTATTGATTATCTCTTTCTCTTCCTTCGATTTTTCATTATAAAAATCAGATAGTTCAATTAGTTCCCTTTGTGGTTTTCTACCTGGGGGAGATTCAAGTGTTGAGATAGTGTCTTCGATAGCAGCATCTCTTACTACAAGCTTTAATATATCTACAAATAGTTGAGAATTCATATTATTACCTTATTTTAGTGAAGGCTTCTGGATACATTTCTTTATTTAAATTGTGCAAATCTTTTATTGCTGAAGGAGGAGCATTAGTATAATTGCGCAAGTCTCTAATATCTTTTGCCAATAAATCTCTAGCCGATCCCGTATACGGTCCTTTCATTGTAGGAATCAGTTTATGTTCTCCTCTAGGGAGAGCTATTGATGGAGCTACTTTAGGATCATAACCAGTAATTACTTGCCCCGCAGGATGTTTTTGAGCCGCATGGTGGATATCTAATTTATCACCCACCTTAGAACGTCTCTGTAAATCATCGAATGTACTAACTTCATATTTTTGTGTTGGACAAGCTGCTAACCCGAATGGATCTTAGGGACTGCCCCGACACGACCATACTTTTTGACCGGGATTTTTTCTTTAATAACAACCTGTTAAAGAGCTACTTCGTCCCACCGCACTCACCGCCGCGAACCCAAAACCCCGATGTGCACTTTGCCGATTTTAGCTCGCTTTTTCCCCGATGTCAGTGCCGGGTTTCGCCCCGCTTTTTCTGCCCGAACTGGGTTTTCTCGATAACCCGTGGCGGCGGGGCAGCTTGCCTGCGCCGCTGACGCGGGTTGGCCGGGTGCGGGCTGGCGAAGCCCGCAGGTGACGCTGTTCAGCAGGGAAGCCCCTGGGGGCTGCACGGGGCGGAGATGGCGAGCACGGGGACGAGCAACGCAGCGAAGCGTAGTGCGAGCCGCGCGCAGCCAGTGCAGCGGGGGTGGGGCAGGGGGAATAAACTGCGGCCAGCCTGCTGGCCTGCTTTCAGGGCTGTTGACCTTGGCGGACTCACCGACGACGATTTAAGGCAGATTTGGGCACCGGAGCCGCCACGGATGGCGGCGACTGCGGCGGTGGGCGCTAGCATTGAGGCTGACAGCAGTGGGCGCAGCCCAGTGCGCCTCTCGGGCTAAGAAGCCCAACCCGGCGGCCAGCCGCGCACCGTTGTTGAGGTAACCGCGCAGCGCCCATTGGTGGGCGGCGCCGACATAATGTTTGTTAAGCG
>NZ_JBHFKZ010000137.1:0-1731 GCF_042879375.1 Photorhabdus sp. RM323S | reverse complement strand
CATAGCCCTGAGAGTAAATGTCTTAACATAGTGCATGATGATTAGCTGGAAGTAATAAGGATTATATTTTCTCAATCGAGTAATTGCGGCATCAATAGCAACTCCATCATCATCACAACACTGAGCACGAGTCTTTCGCGTGCTGGGAATTAGCCCTTTAAACCCGGCAGCGATCGGCGACCAATCAACGTCACTGTTTCCCTCGCCAGCCCACGCACCCCAACGTTCTAAAACCTGTTGAATATCACGCATATGTTTACTCCGGCTATTTTTTGCAATTCGGTAATACTGTTGCTATGCGACAATCGTAACGAGTGCTATATACTTTACGTAGACGACTCTCTTTATTTATTCCGACTTCCTGCCGAACTGTGAGAGTTCCATTCCGTTTCTGAGTAACAACATGATGATGTTTTGTTTCATGTCGCAAAAACCGGGCTTCTTCTATTGCTGACTCAATATCAGTGAAGATTGTCATTGCTTAAGCTCCTGAGTTTATCTTTGTAATAATCCCGGATCTGCTCGTAATCATCACGTTTCAATTTCTGCAAAGCATGATGAGACATCAATCTGTCGAATCGCTCTTGCCCTATTTTCTCAATCAACCTAGGTTTATAGTTAATGATATTTCCTGACAAATGGTTATTGCATGGAGCACATTGTTTATGAACATTATCTTCATCAAATCTCAGCTCCGGATGAGCCTTAATTGTTAGATAATGCCCTGCCTGATATTGCCCCTCATGAAATCTCTCACAACTAATACATGGAAGGTCTCTATCTCTTTCTCTGATAAATGCATTAAACGCTTGTTGTGCCTGACTTTTGAAATATGAAAGTGGCTTGACTGCTAATCGACGGGCTTTAAGTTTATCTTTCTTCTCTGCTAATTCTTGTTGCTGTTTCTTTTTAAGTTCCCGCTCTGCTAATTCCTGTTTCTTTTTTCTGTCTTTCCCGCCTTTAGCTGCTGCACATTCAATTGAACATGTATTTTGAAATTGTCGAACGGGCTGATATTCTTTACAGCACTCATTGCATTTTCTTATTCGAAGTTTTTTCATTTCTATTTCTCCGTCTATCCCACTTTGCACGTAATAGCTGATAAACGTAATCAAACGTTTCAACTTCTGACTCTGTAGAAACTGGCTTTGATTTTCTGTTTGATGGGACTTTGTATATCAGATTATTGATGACTCGCTGAGTCTGTGATGTTTTCTGACTCATTTAATTTATTTCCATCTTTCAATATTAACGTCCCAACACAGCGAAGAACGCAACTATCGCAAATATCACTGTTATTCATTCCTGAGACCATTACATTTGCTTCATCTTGCGATTTACCGCAGAAATCACACCAATGTTTGTTGTCTGCTATCATTTATCTTGCTCCTGTTTTAATTTCATATATTGCGAGTTATTTGGAATAGTCACTAAACACCCAATATCAAGCGCCCACTTTTCAACTTGCGTCATAAAATGAAACATCTCTCCCGTATCTAATTTAGATGTCTTTCTAAGCATCCTCACGCGCTCCGGCGACTGCGTATTTAAGTCAATAATATCTATTGCTTCATAACCCAAGAATGTATGTTTCAACGCTTCTTTAACATCCTCCGGCGTTAATTTAGCGTTATTCTTATTTAAATAACGACTTATTTCACCGCACCACATATGAAACGTGCTATTTTGTGGAATTGAGCGAACATCTTTCCACGGCTTAATAATAATGCG
>NZ_JBHFKZ010000136.1:0-1749 GCF_042879375.1 Photorhabdus sp. RM323S | reverse complement strand
GTGACTAAGGCTAAGAATGCCGTGTCAGCAACGGGGGGAAATTATCCGGGATTTTTTAGCTTTAAACATGTTGAAACAATTCCCGTAGAACGTAATGCTGTGATGCTTGTGTCGTCGGGCGGCGGATTACCCTCAGGAAACCTTGTTTCTTATTCTCATTACAATTGGTATGACAATGACGTCAGAACCGGGATAATTCGCGGCATCGGCAGGGATACACTTGGATATGCAGTAGATATCAATAGGAAACGAGTGTTAACAGTTTCTGGTAGTGGGCAAATTGAAGCAAACGGTAATCAAGTGTTGGTTTTTGGTAGAAACTGCATTGCTGACGCTAATGGATTCCTTAAGAAATCCTCCCCGATAGTAGAAATCCACTCAGACGGTTCATTCACAACGAACGACGAGTCAAAAGATGCAACAGTCGAGAGACTTTCAGAGGGTGTCTATCTCGTCAGCGGTACCCTCGGATTTAATGCAGATGCGACATGGGGCGGCACAGATGGCGGAATTGAAATACCTCTGTGCAAAAATAAGTTGCCGCTGATTTGGGTTGATTACGAAATTATGCCAGATGGTGCCATCAAATTGATGACATACCATCGTAAGCATCCAGACGCGCCAGTATTTGCTAGAAATATGAGAGAGGGCTACGCGAACGGTGATTTGATTGATATTCCTCTCGGAAGGTTCGTATCAGTCCGTGTGCAAATGCTTGGCGCTGATGATGAGAAGTTATCGACTTAACTCCTCTGCTGCCCGTTGCCGCTGATTCCAAATTGAGTCAGCTGGCATCTGGACACGAACATCTAAGCGACAATGCTCGGGAATATCACAAGGTTCTCCGTCTTTGTAAAATACTCTGCCCCCGTTGTCATCAATAGATTTAAGTCGCCAGTTTTGGAATCTTTCAGGTAAATGTGGGTGTTGACGGTGGAAGGTTTCAATAATGATAGAGCCGTCACATTGAACTCTGTCATCGACAAAAATCAGCTCTGACCCATTATTATCCTTCGGTGCTGAGATACCACCGTGTACACCCCATCCCTTATCTATGTTGTAACCGGAAATATTTGATATGCGGTAGGTGCCTGTTGCCTCTTTTGTAACTTCTGCCCCCTCAGATTCTTCGTTCGTTGTAAATGTGCCATCGGGGTAGATTTCTACTATCGGGGATGACTTCTTAAGGAATCCATTAGCGTCCGGTTTAGCGTTGAGTGTTGACCAGACCATGTACCACGGATTCCATTTGCCAGCGCCATCGCCGTTTTTCGACCTGTAATATAAAGTACCGCTTCCATACGCTGAGTGGATCATCAAATCGTACAATTTAAATGGTCCAGTCGTTGAATGTGAAAATCTAATTCCCGATCCAGTCTCAGCCGGAGCATTCATTACTCCGGCATAGCCGAAATATGTTGAGTTCGGACGAACGTTATCAAAGTTATTTGTCGTAGAATATGAATTTTCACCAACAACTCCGCCATCCGTGTTAATAGCATCATCAAGTGTTGCTAACGTGCCGGATTTCTTCTGTAAATTTGCGTAATAGATGGTATTACCTGCATTGTCACGATAATAGATGGTTAGCGGGTCCTGCCCATCGGGATTAGTTGCTATCTGTACATATTTTCCGTCCTTTTTTATCAATCTCAATCCTGCATATTCATGATCTGCGTCCACGTCTAGACTGCCACATGTAAACGCATCACGAGATTTTTTCGGAGCAGCACTTTTAGCCAATTCCAC
>NZ_JBHFKZ010000135.1:0-1834 GCF_042879375.1 Photorhabdus sp. RM323S | reverse complement strand
CCCGGCCGCAACGACTGGCGTCCCCCCTACCGCTATAAACCGCTGGCGGACGGTGATGAAGTCGCCACGGTGGTCGGGCCCGGCACAGAAGAAATCTACGTCAATAAAGAGGGGGCGGTTCGCGTTCACTTCCACTGGAACCGTTACGATGCGCCGGACGACCAGGCTTCCTGCTGGGTACGGGTGGCACAAGGCTGGAATGGCAACGGATTTGGCTTTCTGGCGACACCGCGAGTCGGTCAGGAAGTGATTATCTCCTACCTCAACGGCGATATTGACCGCCCGATTATTACCGGATGCACCTATAACGCGCTTAACCGTCCGCCGTTGAATTTACCGGCGGAAAAGACCCGTACCACATTCAGAACCAAAACCCATAAAGGAAATGGCTTTAACGAATTGCGTTTTGAGGATGAAAACGGCAGCGAGGAAGTGTTTATTCATGCTCAACGGGATATGAAAGCACAAGTTCTGAATGATGAAACCCATAATATCGGGCACAACCGGACACATCATATCAAACATGATGCCCATTTACGCATTGATAATGAGTACCGCGTACAGGCGGGAAATGATATTTCCCTATCTACGGGGCAGAAACTCCATATCCAGGCAGATGATGCCCTGTTGACTCAAAGCGGCAATGAAATTCACCTGAGTTCCGGCGCTAAAATCGTCATTGATGCCAGCAGTGAACTGACCCTACAGGCCGCCGGACACTTCCTTAAAATCGATGCGAGCGGTATTACCAGCAGTGCCAACATCAACTTTGGCAGTGGATCACCCGGCAGCGGCTCAGGTTGGGGTGGCAAACTGCCGGATAGGCTGGATAAACTGAAACAGGCAAGTGTCGTACAGGCAGAAAAAGCCCTGACGGCACCGTTGAAAGAAATCTGTCTGACCTGTCTGATGAAAGCAGAATTGGATGGCACAGCAATGGTTATCAGGGGGCAATCATGACACCGGAATTACAGAAAAAGTGGAGTGAATACAGAGAAATACACCCCGAAATGAAATGGTATGCCTTAGTCAGTGGCCTACAGTATGAACGTCATTTTGCTGAGGAAATTAAGTATATCGCTGGCACGAATAATCCCCTGTTCCGGCAATACCCAGATGCCAAAATTGCATTCGCGGGGCCATGGTTGTTTGATATGGCTTATGCGAAATCATGGGAAGAAAAATTATTTGCGCTGGAAAAGGTTGCACCTTCGGTATCTTGGCTACACACCACTCTGTCTTTGGATAAACTGACTCGTCACCTTGAAAACTACCTGAATGTTGAGCAAGAAACGGGGGAAACAGCCTTACTGCGTTTTTACGATCCCCGCATTTTGCATCAAATCCGGGATATTTTCAGCCCAGAGCAATTGTCGGCATTCACTGGCGGTATTCATGAGTGGGTATATTTATTTGATAATATTGATTATTTCGTAAAAGGGGCCTAACGATGATAAAACTCAGCAAGGAGCAGGTCGCTAAATTTATTGATGCGGAAGATGAAGCTTATGTGACCCAGATCCGACAACGTATTCTGGCAGAGCAAAGCGCATTAGTCGAAAATGAAAGTGAACGCAGCCTGCACTGGCGATTAAAGGCCGCTTATCTGGATTTGATTGCGATGGGGTTTAAAGATGAAGCGTTGATCCGCTCTTATTTATATTTCGTTGCGTTTAACCGTGATTTTCACGGCTCGTCAGAAATCCAGAACATGTTAAACGCGGGAGATAGCTCAGAACAACAATACCGTGACTATTTGCAGGTCATGGATAATTTATTGAAAAGGAGAAATTGATATGCCATTACCACTTCTTGCGCCAGCGGCTCCCGCTCT
>NZ_JBHFKZ010000134.1:0-1873 GCF_042879375.1 Photorhabdus sp. RM323S | reverse complement strand
CAAGAGACAACCTGCCAGCGGTCATTCATGGTATCAATCGGGTGGTGGGTTAATTTGAAGATCCTGCCCGGCATTAATCGAATACAATTGCTCTCCGCTTGCCCTGATTTGCTGTCAGCACGCAAAGCTTCCAGCCGGTACTGAGTAAACGGAATGCCCTCTTTGTTTTTCAGAAAACGCCCGTAACTTTCGAAGATATGAAATGGCGTGCTGTTTTCTGCTTCATAATCGGTGGCGTTATGCTGCAAAGCATAATTGGGGTTGTGGTAATTCCGGTCTTTTTGGGTGATGGATTCAGGGCGCATGTGGGAGCCAAGAGACCATCCGGAGATAACATTTTCATCTGTTGCGTCGGTGACATCTGGGTTGTAAATCAGCGTATCCGGTGCCCTCATGTGTAAGTGGCTGTCGCTCACATGGAGCCCATCATCGGCGAACCAGAAGAAAATCCCCTCTTCCGCGGTCAGGCGGGTGAAGAAATCATAGGAGGATCCCCTTTTCATGGTGGTGTATTCCCGCACTGAGTGAGGGTCATTAAAACGTATATTGGCCTGGAGTTTTTTCTGTTTCAGTATGCTGTGTAAAATGTCGGGAACACTGAGCTGGTGATAAATACGGCTGTCCTGATCGAGGGTCAGCAGCCACATTTCTGGCCTGACGGTCAGGTGATACAGCGTTTGATGCCGGTTTGTGGTCCCGATAACCGCACTTTCAATCAATCCGTTCACTTCACGTTGTAAAACATCGTCACGGGTGACGGTGAACAGTGCGGTTTGAAGCAGAAGGGTATCCGTATCAATATCGGAGCGCGGTGCCGCCAGGGTCAGCGACAGGGTAAATAACGATGAAAGCGCTTCATCTAATGTAAAATTGACGACCGCAAAAGTCATGGGTGCCAGGTTGCCGATAGTGCAAGAGAAGCGGAGTCTGGTTTTCATGGTTTTTCCTCAATGACATCATCTTTTGGTGTCCGGGCATGATTGAAAGATGTCCAGCATTCATGACCTTCCAACCCCCGGAGAATATTTGGATCACCCGGTTTAGGGATAAATGAGGCAAAGTATGATCGCCTCTTTTATGATCAAAGGTTAATTAGAATTTATATGTTGATTTAATAAATATCAAGATTGATATTTTAAAGATATGTAAATCTCACTTCAAAACAGTCACTGGTGTGAATTTTATCGGTGTTTAAGTAACATAATGATTTAATTTATTTCAAAAAGTTTGATTTAGGGGAGATTTCTTTAATCAAGTTATGGCACCATGATAGCCCGATGTCATAAGCTGGAATTAATAGTTAACTAATAATTAATATGGTAAACTAATGTGACGTTCCATTATTTTGGTTGGAGATCCTGTATCCTGTCCAAAATGTGGTGGTAATCGAAACCGTTATACCCGGTGTAAAAGATCAGCTGTTCACGATCGATAACTAATGGTGCCTGACGGTGTGAAAAAATACAGCTCATACGAAAGGTAGGGTGAGATCGCGAACGTTATTTAATCAAAATCGTTCAGTTTGACCCACGGAGCTACTTATGATCTCATACTCCTTTTTTCAGGAGTGCCCCCATGAATATCGACGCTTTTTCTCAGTATTTCGGCAAATTACAAGATCCTCGCCAATCGGCCAAAATCAGCTACCCCTTGTTTGACGTGCTTTTTCTGACCATGTGCGCTGTTATCGCCGGGGCGGAAGGATGGGAAGATATTGAAGATTTCGGGAAAATGCGCCTCGATTGGCTTCAGCAAAAGGGGCTGTTTCAAACAGGGTTGCCTGTTCATGATACGATAGCACGTATTATCTCCCGCCTCGATCCCGCCCAATTTCAGTCATGTTTTATTCACTGGGTTCAGGCTGTGAACAAAC
>NZ_JBHFKZ010000133.1:0-1918 GCF_042879375.1 Photorhabdus sp. RM323S | reverse complement strand
GTCTCTTTTAATATTTCCCATGCTTGAGATTTATTTGATTCGTGAAAACAAAAATCAGCTTCCATTTATCCCCCATTATTTATTTTCCATGCTGCTTCTGATTCTTCTAGCGTTAGATATGATTGGCTTTCATTTTGACAGCGCAAGCATTTATGATAATGCCACCTGCCTTTACTTCTATCGTTGTAATCACGTAATACCCAGCAATTGATAGCTCTGCCGCCGCACTTACAGGGTAGAAATGTTCTTTCTTCACTCATCGTTATTCACTCTCTTTTTCCAGTCTATATTTGTGTCACTGCATTTAATCCAGTTCATATTAAAAGTCATTCCTGTAGGGTTTAACATTCGATTTCATTTTGATAGCTTTCTGATTTTATTCTTGATAAGTCGGCTGGATCTAATCCTGAGACTGAATTAGTAAAGTAATAGGTTTTTTCTGCGCCCGGTGCATGACGCGATTTAGTGCAAATGATTTCTGTAATACCTTTCATTTCAGTATGCTGATTATATTTCTCATCCCGGTAAACCATCATAATTACATCAGCTTCTTGCTCAATAACGCCCGATTCTCTTAAGTCAGCGTTAACTGGACGCTTATTTGTTCTCTGCTCAAGATTCCTGTTTAGCTGAGAAAGTGCAATAACCGGGCATCTCAGTTCTTTGGCCAGATTTTTCAGCCCAGTAGCTATTTCACCGACTGATTGATTCATATTGTCAGTGTTTGACATTTTCATTTTTTGGAGATAATCGACAACAACAACACCAAGGCCACCAAGCTGCTTATGCATCCTGCGAGCCTCAGCCCTGATTTGATGAACGCTGAGTGATGTTTTATCGTTGATGTAAATTGGGGCTTGCTGTATCTCTGACAGAGCATGTGATAGTTTACCCCAAGCCTCATCCATATTGCCGTTATAACCTAAAAGCTGCTCTTTCTTGACTCTGGCCCGATGATAAGCAATGCGTTCTGAAATTTGTTCAATAGGCATTTCCAGACTGAAAAATAAAACCGGCTTCTTGTTTTTCAGTGCTACAGTTTCAGTCACCGTTGTACTGAACATGGTTTTACCCATGCCGGGACGACCGCCGATAACAATAAAATCTGTGTTGTTAAAACCACCGAAAGCCTCATCAATATCAGCCAGCCCAAGCTCCGTTTTGTACTTCCAGATATCACCGCTTAATATCGATTCGATGGTTTCAATAGATATCTCAACACCGGCCATTATGTGATGAGTACCATTGTCCTGAGTCACTTCAATGCTGCTGATTTCTGATTGTATACTGCCGATAACATCCTGAATTGAAGTTGCTCCAGGTTCATTCATTTTGGTTATACTGCAATTAAGAACATCAAGAACGCGTCTTGCCATTGCCAGTTCTTTAAGTTTTTCAGTGTAAATAGGGAGGTTTCTGACGCTTGGCGTGTTCTTCTGACACTCCGCCAAATAAGCAAAACCACCCGTTTTATTTGAATCGCCACACTGTTCAAGCTCACTATTGAGCATGATAAGATCAAACTTACTACCAGCAGTGTTTAATCGCTTTAACGCTCTCAAAATGAAACGATGAGCTGATGATGTTAAATCATGCTCCTGCAACCCCTCCACGGCATCTATCGCCATATCTGAGAACTCATCACCGGCGCTGATTATCGATCCAATAACACTCTGCTCCGCGTAAAGATCTGAAAATTTACTCATGCTAAGACTCCGTTTTTCTTGTTAAGATATTCTCGCTTGGCTTGCTCATAGACCTGTGACCAGTTTTCCGGTTTCAATATCCAATCCAATGTTAACCAAGGCTTTTCTGCCAAATTCTGAAATAGTGATGATTGGCTTATCAGGTCAAAACAGGTCGCCATGTGCTGAATCTCTCGCCAGCTACCCTTGTTAGTTTTCCCGCTCCATACCGT
>NZ_JBHFKZ010000132.1:0-1923 GCF_042879375.1 Photorhabdus sp. RM323S | reverse complement strand
ACGGTGGGTTTCTTGCCCGCGTTAACCGGGTCCTTATCCACATCAAAACGAAAGGTCTGTGTCAATGTCGCCGTCAGATCGCCACCGGCACTGAGTTTACTGAGGCTATTCCCCTGACGGTCTTTTATCGCTTGCATTGAAAAATTGTTGCCAGTCAGGGTGAGATTTTGCGCCGCGCTTAACTCGCCCACATTGTTTATCTCATCAGCGGTAATGCGGTTGTTTTTACCCGCGGTAATCACCGGGTGACTTTGCCCGGTCGGGTTGACGTTATCCAGTTTGGTGGCTTTAAGGGTGATATCTCCCCCCGCCCGGATTTGGCCCTGATTGTGGAGGGTATCGGTGGTTAACGTCAGATGCTGACCCGCTTGCACGTGGCTTTGTGGGGTTGTTTCAATGGCCTTGCTGTTGATGCGGATATCTGTCCCGGCGTGTACTTCCCCCAGGATAATTTTCCCCTCCGCAGTCAAACGGATATCGTCCTGGCTGGCGGTCAGGTGGGTGAGATTCACGCCCACCCCGGCTTCGGTCGCCACCAGCCGGATTTTATGGGCATACATGCCGCCCAGCGCTTTGGTATCAATGGCTAATTGCGGTTTAGTGCCTTCTCCAGTGAGAGGGGTAACCGTGCCGTCTTTCCGGTTGATGCGATTGGCACCCTGCGTCAGCGACAGGTTATTCGCCTGAATTTTTCCATTCAACACCGTCGCCCGGCTGATGATATCGACGTAATCCGTCGCCTTGCCGTCCAGTCCTTTGCCGCCAATGGTAATCTGGCCTTGCTGCACTTCGAGTGCTTCCAACGCCCCCTGTTTGTCAAACTGGGGTTTCCCGGTGGTCAGGGTGGCACCGGCAGTATTGATAAAGCCACAACCATCACAGGTGATGCCGTTGGGGTTGGCAATCATCACATTGGCTTTATTGCCGACAATTTCCAACTGACCTTGCAGCTCAGAGCGTCCGCTACCGGTGACTTCATTGATAATCAGTTCCGCCGCCGGGCCTTTCAGGTTCGGGTTGGCGTTAAGTTGCCCGGCCAGTTGTGATTGCACCGCCTGAGTGGCGTTATTGAGCACGGCACCCTGAGTAGCGACGTTAAACTCTTGATAGGTGTTGTGAGATATCCCCGCGTTATTCGGGGTGGCGATATTCACCACCGGGACATTACCCTGATGTTGTACCTGTGTTTGGCTGTTATCCGGCGTTATCCCAGCCGCCATAGCGGGATGAAGCGGATAGACCGCAATCAAGTAAATTAAAAGATAACCCGTGGCCCTGACCATCGGGGTGTTGCGTTTATCCATCGTACTTTTCCTTTTTCTACGTTAAGTGTGACAAAGTCAGTGATGCTGACTAAATTGTGACGCAGCGCTGCCCATTGTTGTTGAGCTTGCTGCAACAAGGTTTTTTGTTGTTGCGTGATCGTTTCTTGATCCGCAGAGCTGACAGGAATTGAGGCTTGTGTCAGTGCGGAAATTGCCGGCAGGGTAAGTGCTGCCAGGTTTTGGTGATAAAACGGTAATCTTTCCATAGAGAATATTGATAATTTGATAGTGACATAATTAAACTATTCTAATGTGGAATTATTTATCTGTCTGAATGGATAGTATAAAATGTGATCAAGATCGAGTTCTTTAATCCTGATAATGGGGAATGTGATGTATTAAATGCTGAAAAGTGGCGATAAGGCTGGAGATGTTAAATGGTGATGGAGTAAAGGAGAAGAATCACCCTGGTATTATTAGCTGTATTCAATGGGAGAGATTATTAATATCTGTCTATTTGGTTGTTTTTTTGCTCAGAGTGGAATCTCGCCCTGATGTGAAGATAAATATCATATTAAAAAGGGGTTTATATATAATTAATTTTTTCTTTAATTCATGTAAATATTGTTGTTTCTAAGGTGGTTATGATCTATTTTTT
>NZ_JBHFKZ010000131.1:0-2199 GCF_042879375.1 Photorhabdus sp. RM323S | reverse complement strand
GCTAACAACGCAGTACCGAGTAGCCGGAAAATTAACGGGAAACCGTTGAGTGGGGATATTAGTTTGAGTGCCGGGGATGTGGGGGCGTATTCGATAAATGGCGGGGTGATAAATGGCATTATCACTTGTCCGGGGCTGACTATCAAAGCTGATGTGCCATATATTCAAGGCTTTGCCACAAACGGAAACAGGCAGTTTTTTTGTGGACGAGCGGGTGACGGCCCGCTTTATTTTAAAAACGACTCAACAGATGCAACATTACAAGTCACTGATAATTTTTACTTTACACGAAAAATTATTCCTGATGATTATGGCAATTTTGACCAACGCTATCAAAAACTGGGCGAGATACGTTTATTTCCGTTCAGGCCAACTGAATTACCGGCAGAGTGGTATCACTGCAATGGTGACCAATATTTAACAACATCGAAGCAAGGCAAAGTGCTTCGTCAACTCTCATCTGCATACAAATCTGATTTCAGAATAAGTGAAAGTTCTGGACGGATTAATCTACCAAATTTCTATTCAACAGATGGACGCGGCTTATTTTTACGGTCATCAAAATCACCGGGATTAGTCGTGCAGGATACGTTCCGCGCGCATTCACATCCTGAAACTGTCTGTTCAGTTGACGGGGGCAGGGTTAACTATAGCGAAAAAGTGGCCGTGGATTGGAACCGCGCAATCGGCGAATATAGCGCGGGCTACAGTAGACTTGTAGCTGGAGCAGGTGGCGCAGAAACAGCGCCGGTCAACATCGGAATGACACCTGCTGTTTATTTGGGAGTATAAAATGATAAATTACTATTTTGATAGCACTAAGCCACATCGGCCATTTACTGGGTCTGCTGATGCTAATCCGGGTAGTGAATCACCGGTGAATGCTTTACGAATAGAGCCAGAATTTAAAGCGGGATTTTGGCCGTGTGAAAAATCAGGGCAATGGGAACTTATCGAGAATAAAAAAGGAATTACGATTTATTGCATTGAGAATGGAGAATCACAGGAAAACCAAGATGTTATTATTCCCGATGGTTTTACTGAACAATCAAAACCGTCGAAATATCATAAGTGGAATGGGAAATGGGTAATTTCGGAGGGTGATAAAGAAAAGTGGAAAAAAGATATTCAGCAAGAACTTGTTAACGATGCTGAAGATAAGAAGCAGCAATTAATGAGTGATGCGATTCAAAAAATTGTACCACTACAATATGCTGTTGAAACTGAAATGGCATCGGAAGCGGAAAAAACTTTATTGCTAGATTGGAAAAAGTATGTGGTATTACTGAATCGGGTTGATGTTTTACAGGTTCCTGATATTGGGTGGCCTGAAAAACCTATGGAGTGATTGAATTGGGGATGAGGGAAAGTGGTGGTGAGAACGGGGTAAAGCCGGACTAACCGGCTTTGTTTTTACTTCGGCACTGGCGGCCACTGCACATCAGGTGCTTGATTCACATCTACACGAGTGAGTAGTACTCTGTACTTCTTCCACTCCAACAGAGCGGCTTTCTCTGAGTCTGTCGCGACTTCCAAGTCAACAGAGTCTTGCAATAGAGACAGTGTTTCATTTGCCTGCTGTAACAGTGCTGCTTGCTGTTGCTTGGCTTCATCAATCTGATGCGATTTGAGAAGGTCTTTATCAACTACCCACTCTTTACCATCCCATTTGTCAAAATCAGTGGGTGGTTTTTTGAATGTGAGCGTATCCGGTAATTCCCCGATTTCAGTGATTTCAGTAGCCGCGCGAGTTTGCGTGTCGTAAGCGGTTTTACCCCGGTAATCAGGTAAGATTTCCCAACGGCTTTTATCTTCGCTTCTACAAACAGCCTCATCATCAGATTTCGGAAGTTCTGGCGCATCAGAATAAGCACCGGCCGATAAGCTGACACCCAGCATCACATATTCGATATCAGAGCTCGTGAATTCTCGTGTGATTTGATTCGAGTGATAAACCTTTATCCATCCTGCCTGAATAGCCAAACCATCTTTACCCAATACGGCTGTTTCATGGTCTAAAGAGTATTTTTGTTCTGTCATTATGCTGCTCTCACTATGTAGTTAAATGCGATGTTGCGGGGGCGAGTTTCGTTGCCGCCTGTATTGTTAGCAATTGATGTAGCTGTGGCGTTGCCCATAGCATCCCTGCCAAGCGGGTACCTGAGGCCGCCAGGTGCGCCTTGATACGTCCACAAGTGA
>NZ_JBHFKZ010000130.1:0-2260 GCF_042879375.1 Photorhabdus sp. RM323S | reverse complement strand
GGTCAGGTTGTTCCTGTCCGAGTAGATTCCGAACTGACCGCCGCCCTCAAACACTTAAGCCAACAGCACGGTGTCACGCTGTTTATGACATTGTTGTCAGCGTGGGCTGTCGTCTTATCGCGCCTGTCCGGTCAGGAGGATATTATTATCGGCACCCCCAGTGCCGGGCGCAGCCGACAGGAAGTGGAGCCGCTGATTGGCTTTTTTGTCAATACGCTGGCATTGCGGATGGTTGTTCCGGGTGAATTGACTGTAGCGGAATGCCTGACACGGGTTAGGGAAACCGCGTTAGCGGCACAGGCGCATCAGGAGCTGCCGTTTGAGCAGGTGGTGGAAATCGTACAACCGCCACGCCGGCTGGCGCATACCCCGCTGTTCCAGGTGATGTTTGCCTGGCAGAACAATGAACACACGGACTGGGTATTGCCGGGACTGACCGTCACACCGGTTGATCAGGCTTTTGACGTCGTTGATACCGTTAAGTTTGATCTCGAACTGGAACTGTATGAACAAGCTAGCGGGATTAGTGGGACATTGAATTATAGTACATCCCTGTTTGATCAACCTACCATCGAACGGCATAGGGGTTATTTGCAGACCGTGCTGCAAGCGATGGTGGCAAATGACCAACAGAAGGTGGGTGAAATGGATATTTTGGCGCCGGCAGAGCGCCGGTTATTGCTGGAAACGTGGAATGCAACGGAAACGCCGTATCCTGAAGCCTTGTGCATCCATCAGTTGTTTGAACAACAGGCGGCGAAAACTCCGGCTGTCACCGCCCTGGTATATAAAAATCAGACCCTCAGCTATGCTGAACTCAATGCCCGTGCTAACCGGCTGGCTCACCAGCTGATTGCCTTGGGGGTAGCGCCAGATCAGTTAGTGGCGATTTGTGTATCACGTTCACCGGCCATGGTAGTGGCTCTGTTGGCAGTGCTGAAAGCCGGCGGGGCTTATGTGCCACTGGATCTGGCTTATCCCGGTGAGCGTCTGGCACATATTCTCACCGATGCTGCATCAGCTATTGTTTTGGTGGATGAAATCGGACGGACAACTTTGGGAGATAAGGCGCTGGTAGGACGGAAGGTGCTTGACCCGAATAACTTGCCTGAGCAACCGGACAGTAACCCACAGATAGCGGCATTGATCCCCTGTCATCTGGCCTATGTCATTTACACCTCCGGTTCGACAGGCACACCGAAAGGGGTGATGGTGGAACATCAGGCGTTGTATCAACGTTACTTGGGGGTGAATGAATTTTACGCTGTTACTGCACAGGATTGTGTACTGCAATTCGCTACTTTTGCATTTGATGTCTCAGTAGAGGAATGTTTCTCAACATTATGCAATGGCGCCACGTTGGTGATTCGCGATGATGACTGGCTGACTTCCATACCGGAATTTATTGCCTTGGCTCGGCAAAACCGCATCACGGTTATGTTCTTGCCAACTCTATTCTGGTCTGAACTGGTTGCCAGTGGGAAGGAACTGCGACTGCCTGATGCCCTTAGACTTATCATCATCGGGAGTGAGGCAATCAAAAAGAATGCCATTCAAAACTGGTTCAGGCAGGAAGGTTATCGACCCCGGCTATTAAACGCTTATGGACCGACGGAAAATACGGTAACGGCAACCTGTCAGGAAATATTATCTCTGATCGAAGATCGTTCTATCGGTCGGCCGCTCAAGAATACTCGCATTTATCTGCTGGATAAAAAAGGACAACCCGTACCGTTAGGCTGTGTGGGTGAAATATACATTGGTGGCGTGGGAGTCGCACGGGGCTATCTGAACCGCCCTGAATTGACGGCGGAACGTTTCCTTATTGATCCGTTCAGTGATAGCCCAGATGCCCGCATGTACCGCACCGGGGATTTAGGCCGTTATCTGCCGGATGGCAATCTGGAATTTTTGGGCCGCAATGACCAGCAGGTGAAAATCCGAGGTTTCCGCATTGAGCCGGGGGAAATTGAAGCCCGGTTGATGGAACACCCGATGGTGCGTGAATCGGTGGTACTGGCGCAGGGGGATGGGACGGAGAAACGGCTGATCGCTTATGTGGTGGCGGAAGTGGAAGAAGGGCTGGTGAACAGCCTGCGGGCGCATTTGAGTGCGGTTCTGCCGGATTACATGGTGCCGGCGGCGTTTGTGCGCCTGGACAGTTTCCCGTTGACACCGAATGGCAAACTGGACCGAAGGGCACTGCCTGTGCCCGGTGAAGAAGCGTTTGCCCGCCAGATTTATGCGACACCCCAAGGAG
>NZ_JBHFKZ010000129.1:0-2351 GCF_042879375.1 Photorhabdus sp. RM323S | reverse complement strand
ACAGAAATTCAAATTAATTATGTCCGATCATCAGAAGAAAAAAGCCAGCCCAAAAATCTGGCTTGCTCAGTATGTGAGGAATTTAAGGAGAGAGGCATGAGAGAACTACGAGACGACTCATTAGTTGATATGAAATTTATGACAAATGATACAGGCTTCACGAGTCGTTTTTTTTACAAACAAATTCAACAAGGTAAATTACCCTCCCCAACGAAGATCGGGAGATCATCACGCTGGAAGTATGGAGAATATCAAAGTTGGAAAGAGTCATACACAAAGCCAAAGCAAAACTGAAACTGAAACTCTGCGGGCACAAGTGAGGGCACAATTTTTAACACATTAAAAAATAATATTTTATATCAACATATTGCGTCGTTAATTTGGTGTTTGCAGGGGACGCCACTCTTAAGTGACTGCTCCCCGCCGTAAAGAGGGTGTCGCAAAAGGTCAGCATTGAAAATAAACCCACAGAGATTGATTGCCTGTGATTGGGGCTGGCAACCCATGACAGGCTAAAAATAGCCCATAATATCAGGGCAACTCTGGTCGCCCTTGCGCCCCAGGAAGCCGCCCAACTGGGCTATATCTTTTCGAAATAATTTTATCAAGGCGGAAAGTCCTTAATGGGAGGATAGTCATTGACACTTGCTATTATTTGGTTTCGCAGCCAGTCAATACCTTCATCTCGCCATGTTCCAGCAGACCAATATATCCGGATGCTAATCATTGGCAACTTGAAAGGGAGTTCGACAATGCGCAATGCTGTTCTCCTTTGTTGGGATAGAAGATGAACCAGCCGTTCTGGAACAACCGCTGTGATAGACGTCCCTGTAAGCACTTCCGGCAACATAAAGAAGTTTGGCACAGTGATCACGGGTTTGATGCCGTGCAATTGAAAACGTTCAGGCACAATCTGATGAGCTGAATTGGGAACATAAGCCACGGCATAACGGTGTAGTACAGGCGCTATGGCAGCATCATGCACTCCTACATACCTATCCTTAAATAATAGTGAACTGGTTTTACGTGCCTTAAGTTGAGGGATCCAGCCAAAGGCAATATCAATGCTTCTGTCGTCAAGCTGATCTACTAGGGTACCTTCCCAGGTACCAATCGTCCGGATGCGTATACCGGGAGCTGTTGTCTCAATCCGGGACATTAGCCGGTTAAGCATGAGCATTTGGCCGACATCTGTCATATACACACTGAAAGTACGCTGGGATGTTGCAGCATCAAAATCTGATGGGGTATTGAGAGCTGATTCCAACATGGTCAGCGCCGATGTAACTGGCTCAACCCAATTACGCGCCAGTACAGTAGGTTGCATACCTTGCGCACTGCGAATAAACAGTGGATCACCGGAAATTCGACGCAAGCGGGCCAGCAGTGTTGAAACAGTTGGCTGTGACATCCCCAATGTATCAGCGGCACGTCCCACGTGTCGTTCACGAAATATGGTGAGAAAAACATTGAGTAGCCGGAAGTCGAGCTGATCAAGAGAAATATGTCGTTTCACTTTTCCTCCTAATAAAACTACCTAAAAAAGAAAAGGTATTATAAGGATTTCCAGATAATGAAAATCCAATATTATGAATTGCCAGCACGGTTCTGATAAAATAGATTAGTAGTATTTCAAAGAAATGAGAAATTATTATGAATGTTTTTTCCCGGGGAAAACCTGTGAAATTCTCGTTTTCCCCGGCCAGTGAGCTTCCACGTTTGACTTCGTTCATCGTACTGCTTATGTCGGTGGCAGTCGGTCTTTCTGTGGCTAGCAACTACTATGCTCAACCTTTGTTACACAGCATTGGTTTACAATTCAATTTGTCGACTACTGCGGCTGGAAGTGTGGTCACTGTAGCCCAATTAAGCTATGCCTGCGGGCTTATCTTGCTGGTACCGTTGGGTGATATCATTGAGCGGCGCAGTCTGATCGTTCTTATGACTGCTCTGTCTGCCTTCGGTTTGTTGATCACGGCGTTTGCATCCAGCCTCTCTTTTGTCATATTGGGCACTGTTGTTGCTGGTAGCTTATCGGTTGTAGCGCAAATATTGATTCCTTTTGCTTCCACTTTAGCTGCTCCGGGCGAACGAGGCAAAGTTGTGGGTATGGTCATGAGTGGGCTGCTATTAGGGATCCTTTTGGCCCGTACTGTGGCTGGTACGTTGGCCGATCTTGGCAGCTGGCGTACCGTTTACTGGGTTGCCGCTGTGTTAATGTTGGCTATGTCTGGCGCACTCTGGTTCGTACTTCCACGTTACAAGAGCCTAGTAGAGCTGAGTTATCCGCGTCTGCTTGCTTCTATAATCCGCCTGTACACCGATGAACCTCTGTTTCGCGCCCGGGCCCT
>NZ_JBHFKZ010000128.1:0-2500 GCF_042879375.1 Photorhabdus sp. RM323S | reverse complement strand
GCCTTGCCGTTACGCTTGATAAACTGAAAGCCGTACATGTTACCGTCGCGGGCAGGCATGAGGCCCATGTCCATTTTTATATTAGCGTAGTCATCTTTCTGCTTAAGAAAGGCTATTTTTTGAGAAGTTACCTTTTCACCATTAACATAGGTTAAGCCACCGTTCTCTCCTACAGATAAATGATAACCGCTACATTGCACGGCCGAAAACGCTGACGGCGCGCATAGCGCCCCCATAATAATGATAAACCCTAATAAAGAGCGCTTCATACTTACCTCGAAAAATTATAATCCACGGTCCAGAGCTGATCTACTAGGCAGGTCTGTTGCCCCGCGCGCTTCACACATCATTTCCTGATACCACTCATTGCCGCGAGTATCTCCAGTATACATAATGCCCTTGACAATATACACGCCGTCCGTCGCTATACTCGCTGGGGGTTTAGACACCCCACTGACGTAAAGGTTCCCGTTATCGTTTTCATCCGTCAGCCGTCCACCAGACATTTGTATATCGGCGTTAGGTAGGGACGTTCTGTATACCGAGCCTTCATCTAATTTAATCAGACCGTTGACTTTGATATTCGGATTAATCAGGCATCGGACATTCACCCCCGCCCCAATGGTTTGTTGCGGCATACCAATAAGTCCCGTCCGGCTATTCAAAACAATGGCATCGTGCACATACATTTCATCTGAGACCATTTCACGCTTACCATCGACAAATTGCCAGGTCGCTTTACATTGTTTTGCCACGTTATCCATGATGTCCCGCGACATCCCAAAGAGCACTCTCCCGCGAGGGTATACCGTTGTTGGCATCTCCGGGGTGTGCCCTTCGGTAATGCCATAGGGCGAAAACGTCTTCATAGTCAAATCGTTGATATCGGCAACCGTATAACCTGCTGCAACGGTTTGATTAATAGTCGCATAAGCAAAGGCTTCTTGACCATCGCAGGCTTGAATTTGTGTGTACGTGTCAGTCGGGTTGTCTCTCCCGGTCAACGTAAACCGGATATCGCCGCTGAAGATCTCCCCGTAGTTTTGGCCGTCACGCTGCCCAGTAGTTCCCGGTTCAACAGGCCGGGCTTTGCCGACTTCACTTTCGGGAACGGTTGGCGTGATGCCGTCATAGCCTACGATAATTTTTATCTTCGAAAACTCGCTACCAAGAATACGATTGCTGGTATCTTTTGACAGATTGTAAATCTTTAATGTCGCAACACGCGGGAAACTAATCGTGAACCACTCGATATTAAATATGACTCTAAAATCCGATAAGACTATGCCTTTGCCGTGATCGTCTAACAGCATTAATTCAAAATGACGTAACCAGTTTTGACTCATGTTTTTACCTTTGAATAAAATAAAGATGACTGGATAACCCAAGATTTGTGTCGGTTGGGTATTCAGTGCTATCTGCATCACTGGCAATGACTAACATGCCGTTGATCCCTAAATACGGATATTGTTCTAATAAGTTAATACCGGGTATTAGCGGCGCACCCACCAGCAAATCAACACCTGCATTATTTTGAATATCCATAACCCAGCCAGCAGCATCACGATAAATCAGACGCATTTTCACATTCTGATTACCCAACTTTATTGCAAACATTTGATTGCTCGCTGTAAGCGGAATTTCTGAGACTTGCATCAGCCACCCCCTTTTACATAGCTTTTAAACGCATCAACAAAGAACCCCTTCGCTTGTGACAAAACAGATCCGTTGACAGGTTGCGTTGCTTTAACCCCGGCGTTTTCTACCGACGAGGTATTCACCCCGGTTTTCATGGCTTCTTTTTCCGCGACCTGTGCCGTTTGGGTGGACGAAATGATCATCTCCCTTAACGTCAACGTGCACAGCAACACGTTCTCACTAAGCCTGTCCGTAGTGACTTCAATCGCTTTGATCAGCATGTTTTCATACGTGCGCTTACCTGTAATGACATTGAAGGGTTCCCGTAACGCTTGGAGATCAAGGATTTTTTGATAGGTCTCTTTCGGGCTTAAGCCCATGCTTAGCCCGATTTTAGAAGTATCAACAAAATCGAGAAGCGAGCCACCGCCCGCAAAACCCAGTTCCATCGTGATTTCGGATGGCTTTTTATAGGCGTGATCACTGACCGCAGCCCCAATTTCAACCGGATGCTCAGTAATTTCCAGTGCATCGGTGTGCTTTTCGGATATCACAACACTTGGCACAAGCAACAGACTTTCAGTGCCAAACGACCGGGTTTGTTGCTGAAAAATGGCTGATAAAATATCCATTAACTCACCTGCTTTTGAAGTTGTATTAACCGTGCATTCACGCCATTTTGCCGACTTGCAATTTCATTTGCCGTCGCTTTCGCGTCAGTTGCCCCATGCACAGTAATGTTGGTCGTTTGCTGAACGCTGCCACTGCCTGCTATCGCGGCTTTATTGATGAGTTCACTGTTGTATGGATTACGACCGTTCTCGCGCTGAATGATGCCGCTCATCATCGCTGTCAGAGTTTT
>NZ_JBHFKZ010000127.1:0-2551 GCF_042879375.1 Photorhabdus sp. RM323S | reverse complement strand
TGCAGAGGGCCCCGGTCATAGCGGGCATACCAGGCTTGTGTGGAAATATCATCAAAATGACCCACGCCGTGAAAGTGCAGGGAATCACCTTCTCCCGGCACAAAACGTATCGGGCGTATCAGTTGGTTAATGGCAAAATAACTCGCCGGGACACTGCCCGGTAGTGGTGTCAGATCCGGGTATTTGCCTGCGCGGATCATCAGACCATTGGAGTAAGGGCTAATCACCACATCCGGGTAGCGTGCCAGTGTTTTACGTATCCAGATTTCCCCGCCCAATCGTGCGACAAACCGTCTGGACAGCAGGGTGATCCAGTTCATGCTCCGTATAGAATCGGCATAATCATCCAGTGTGGTATGAACCGTAGAGTTGACTTGCAGGGTGAGGTAGCGCAGGGTCAATTGGTACTCTAAGGGAAAATAATCATGATAATCTCTGGGCAGGACCAGACAATAACCACAGTCTCCCCAGTCAGGTTCAAGTTGCTCACACAGAAAATCCAGCCAGGCCATAAATTTGGTCATGCCGTCTTGTGCTTGCAGATAATCCCAGGGCAGCACCAGACTCAGGTAAGAGCTACTGTCATCACCATCAATTTCTCGGGAATCCAGGTAATGCATCAGATAGTGGGGGGCTTCATAGAGATTTTTTGCATCACTAACATCCCAGCTAGAAAGCTGATTCTTTTTCTGATTAAGAATACCTTCTTCGACTTTGGCAATATTTTCCGATGAATATTTTTTTAACCCTTTCAGCTCATGAGTATGAAAACGCAGATGGGTACCAAATTCTTCACGAAAACGGCGATAGCAGGCCAGAATGCGTTGCTTTTTCTCTTGGGTGTAACCCTGTTTAAAAAACAGGGTAATTGAGATACCCAAGCGGGAGACGGTCAGTTCATCTCCATTAATAAAAAGAAAAGAGGTCAGTTGTGATCTCAACTGGGCAAAGTAATCTACAGTTTCCATTATTTTCTCCATATAATTATGAGGCAGTAGCGAATGTCACACTCGCCAATATTGCAAGGACGGTAGCCAACGCGGCGGCGCTGACCGCAGCAGCAGCGGCTAAAATTTCCACCAGTGCAATCAGCGCAGCAGCGACCGCAAGGGTGACGAGGATAACAACGGCAACACCAGCAATAATCACAACCACTTCCAGCATTTCTTCACCGACCGCTTTAAATATTTGCATCCAGCTAATACTTTTTAGTTCTTCCAGGGTGATATCCGAACCCTGTTGCACGGTCTGCCATTGGGCTTTTATCTCACTCTCAGTCCAGGTCACGATTTTCCCTGTCTGTTCATTGACCCAGGAAAAAACGTAACTGACCTGATGAGTTATCGGGTCAATAATCTCTTTGCACACCCACTTACCCGCTTCACTGAACCAGTCCCCAAATTGGGCAAGGAGTTTACGGGTACTGTTACGGATGTAATCTAACCCCTGTTCTGTCAATCCGGCCACCTCTTGCCCGAGAATGACCCAGTCTTCATAGCTGGGAAAAAAAGACCAGGAAGAGGTACTGACAAGCGGCAGGTTTTTTGTCAGCGGTTGCGGAATAGTCCCCGGTACGCCCTCTTCGGGAGGAGTAGGTACGGGTAAGGCATCATCAGGAGGCGAACCGGGCGGCAAGGGAGCCAGCGGTATCGGATTTTTATAGTGTTGTGAACCGGGTTGATAGTGTTTTCGCCACGCTTCATCATACTGCTTTTGCTCTTCTGTGCGGCTATCGTCGACGCGCATCACACCGAAACGATCACGGGTAGCAATCTGGATATAATCCTTTTCTTGCCCTTTACTGAGTGCATCCCCCGGAAATTTTACTTCAATCAACATTTTTAGATTATCAGGGTGTACAGAACCATCGAAGTAGGTGGCATTTCTGCCCGGCCAGCGGAGATCCTCATCTTTAACCAGAATAATATCGGGACGGCGGATACCAACAACCCCAAATTTCTCCGCATCAACAGCAGAAGGCCGGGCAAACGGATTACTGGATTGCGGTAAATTATCACCATAACGCTGCTTAGAGATTTGACTGGTCGCCAGCATAGGCAGAGGAGCGTCCTTTTTCCCTCGGATAGCAAACACCACTTCTGCTTTATAAGGCCACAGGAAATCGTGCTTATACTCTTCAACTTTGATTAATCCGCTCATGACAATCTGTTTAAGAAAGCGAATCGCCCCCAGTTTAGTGATAATCATTGCCGGCAGCCGCTGGGCATATTCGGCTTTTTCCGCCAGATAGCAGGGATCTTCATCAGCGGGAAAGACCCCTATTTCCATCGTGCAATTAATTGAGGTCACGGCCGGGCACATCTTGCCGTTGTTGGATATTGCCATACTTATTTTTCCTTAAACTCCATAACATATTCTACCGGGGTGTTACCACTGAACCGGTATAAGGTTTGCTTCGGTTTCGGCGGGGCTTCTGGTGAATCCAGTTGCAGATTTTCTTCTTCCTCACTTTGTATGGTGACGGTTCTGCCCAGCGCATCGGTTTTACCAAAGGTAATCTGACCGCTGTTGTTGGTGATGGTATAGAGGG
>NZ_JBHFKZ010000126.1:0-2587 GCF_042879375.1 Photorhabdus sp. RM323S | reverse complement strand
ATTGAAATTTTACATGCGATTTATTTTACATTTACCTAACCTGTCATGATTTTTTTAAAATGCAAGTGAAAAGGTATTAAAGCTTTTGGCTTTTTTATCAAGACCGGATTTAACTCGGTAAATGCGAGTTTTCAGCTGCGGATTTAATGGTATTTAATCGAAAATGATTAACCGTTAAAAGAGAGTTGAAAAGAAATCCACATATAAAAGAATATTATCCGAAAGGAATAGGTATTAAAGCGTTTTATCGACGGTTGTTTTACGGATAAAACCCTAAAAATAATGCAATAAAAAAGGGATAAAACGGTTAATGTGGCAGGATTTAAGTGCTGAAAAAGGCGGGTAAAACAGCGTTGGTAAAGATAAAAAGTGGAGGTATTTAGGGTTTGTTAAACGTAAAACATGATAGCGGATGATGATTAAACTTAATAAAAAGCAGGCGTTAAAAGGGGTAAAAAAACGGTTAAAACTTTATACCGATTAAAATCATCAGTTAAAAAAATGACGTTTAATAACAGCTTAAAGCCTGCCCTGATTTTATGGGTATTTTAATTAATGGCTTTGGCGTTTGATCTTTATGACCGTACCTTTAATCGACAGGCTCCGGTCGGGCAACCACAATTAACAAGGTGTCCCGCCAGTGCAACAGGTATTCCCTGTATATTGAACAAGTTAGAACCTTCCGCAATAGCGCCGGTTTGTTTACAGGCGGGACAAAATACCGGGTCACCTTTACGGGCAACCTCCAGTTGTTGGTTGACCAAATCGGAACCATTTAAAACGTTTCCTCCGGTTGTTGTGGTATCACCGTTAAGGATAATTTGTCTTCCTTCTACTACACTTCGCATTATATTGACTCCTCTCTATTTTCTGCTTCCCGGATCAGATGCCATACCGTTGTCCCCGGCTCTGCACCTTGAATATCAAAGGCAGTTGCGCCCTGAACAAAGAAATACTGTTTGTCAGGCTGGCTGTCAGTTCGCCAGAATCCGCTGACAAGCATCGGCTCACCGGTTATCACCGGGGTGACATGCAGAGGGCCACGGTCATAGCGGGCATACCAGGCTTGTGTGGAAATATCATCAAAATGACCCGCGCCGTGAAAGTGCAGGGAATCACCTTCTCCCGGCACAAAACGTATCGGGCGTATCAGTTGGTTAATGGCAAAATAACTCGCCGGGACACTGCCCGGTAGTGGTGTCAGATCCGGGTATTTGCCTGCGCGGATCATCAGACCATTGGAGTAAGGGCTAATCACCACATCCGGGTAGCGTGCCAGTGTTTTACGTATCCAGATTTCCCCGCCCAATCGTGCGATAAACCGTCTGGACAGCAGGGTGATCCAGTTCATGCTCCGTATAGAATCGGCATAATCATCCAGTGTGGTATGAACCGTAGAGTTGACTTGCAGGGTGGGGTAGCGCAGGGCCAATTGGTACTCCAAAGGGAAATAATCATAGTAGTCTTTGGGTAAGACCAGACAGTAACCACAATCTCCCCAGTCAGGTTCAAGCTGTTCACACAGAAAATCCAGCCAGGCCATAAATTTGATCATGCCGTCTTGTGCTTTCAGATAATCCCAGGGCAGCACCAGACTCAGGTAGGAACTACTATCATCACCATCATCTTCATCGGAACCCAGATAACGCATCAGATAATGAGGCGCTTCATCTTCATTTTTGGCATCACTGACCACCCAACCGCAAGGCTGGTTTTTTTTCTGGTTAAGGATGCCTTCTTCCACTTTGGCAATATTTTCTGCGGAATATTTTTTTAGCCCTTCTAGCTCATGACGATGAAAACGCAGATGGGTACCAAATTCTTCGCGAAAACGGCGATAGCAGGCCAGAATGCGTTGCTTTTTCTCCTGGGTGTAACCCTGTTTAAAAAACAGGGTAATTGAGATACCCAAGCGGGAGACGGTCAGCTCATCTCCATTAATAAAAAGAAAAGAGGTCAGTTGTGATCTCAACTGGGCAAAGTAATCTACAGTTTCCATTATTTTCTCCATATAATTATGAGGCAGTAGCGAATGTCACACTCGCCAATATTGCAAGAACGGTAGCCAACGCGGCGGCGCTGACCGCTGCGGCAGCAGTTAAAATTTCCACCAGTGCAATCAGCGCAGCAGCGGCCGCAAGGGTGACGAGGATAACAACAGCAACTTCGGCAATTTACTCATTCCTATTTTCTGCTTCCCGTATCAGATGCCATACCGTTGTCCCCGGCTCTGCACCCTGAATATCAAAGGCAGTTGCGCCCTGAACAAAGAAATACTGTTTGTCAGGCTGGCTGTCAGTTCGCCAGAATCCGCTGACAAGCATCGGTTCGCCGGTTCTCACCGGGGTAACATGCAGAGGGCCACGGTCATAGCGGGAATACCAGGCCAGCGTGGAAGTTGAATTAAAATGTCCTTCACCATAAAAATGCAGAGAATGGCCTTCACGAGGAATAACCCGTATCGGGCGTATCAGCTGGTTAATGGCAAAATAACTCGCCGGGACATTGCCCGGTAGTGGTGTTAAGTCCGGGTATTGACCGGCCCGGACCATCAGACCATTTCTGTAAGGGCTAATCACCACATCCG
>NZ_JBHFKZ010000125.1:0-2597 GCF_042879375.1 Photorhabdus sp. RM323S | reverse complement strand
TCGGCCAGCATGGCCGGTTCATCCGGTTGCACCAGCGGAGCCACCGACGGGTTATCTCCCAGTATCCCGCGCAGCTGTTCCACCGCCCGGCGCAGACTTAAGCCCCCGGTTTTCATTACCCAGTCCAGCACGGAGCCGCCGGTATCACAGCCAAAACAGTGATAGAGATTTTTTGCCGGTGAGATAACCATTGACGGGGTTTTCTCCTGATGGAACGGGCACAGCAGGACGTAATCTTTGCCGCGTTTAAAGAGCTGTCGCCCCTGTTGCTCCACTACGGCGACTAAGGAGACGGCGGCTTTCAGGTGCTGTAATTCTGCTTCGGGAATGCGGGCCATAAATTTGTTCCTTCAAAAACATGTCAAGACGCAAAGAGTAAAAATAACTCTGTTGCAGAGTACTCCAATATAGAGTATTGTCAACTGCAATATTAAAAACAGGGAGTATCCTCATGGCAACATTAACGCAACGACAGATACAGGCCATGAATACGAAGGATGAACAGTTCTTTAAAGAGTTAGGCGCTCGGATTGCGCTGGCGCGTAAAGAGCAACAACTGACACAGCAGCAACTGGCGGAACAGCTGGGGATTGCACAGCAGACGATGGCGCATTATGAGGGGGGCCGATTAAAAGTATCCGCTGCGCTTTTACCGCTATTAGCTCAGATACTTAATCTTTCACTGGATGAACTCCTGGGTTTACCGGTCGTCAGAAGGACCGGTAAACGGGGGCCAAATTCACGATTGGAACAACAAATTGAGATTATCAGTCAGTTGCCGAAAGCCAGACAGAAGTTTGTTTCGGAGATGCTGGATACGGTGATTGGTAACAACAGAGACTAAACAGAAAAAGATAGCGCGACTGAAACAGGTTGGCCCCTGTAACAGCCGCTCACCACAGCAACTAATAGGAGTAGTCACTATGGCTAAGGCGCATTCTAAAGCAGAAGCGGCGGTAAATAAAGCCGCGAAAACAGAATGTTATTACACGGTGGGTTATGTGCCGAACGGGGTCAACAACGCCACCCCGGCGATACATCTTAAGGGGCAGTGGCTGAGACAGACGGGGTTTGATACCGGCGGTCAGATTACGGTGAAGGTGATGGATGGTTGTCTGGTGCTGATCCCTGACAGTGAAGCCACGCAACAACAGCATCAGCAGTACCAGCGGCAACAGGCCCATCTGCGGGAGATTAAGCAGCAGATGCGGGCGCTGATAACCGGTTTTGCGGGTTAAGGGGAGAGCATGAGATGACGATAGCCATTGAACATTTACAGGACATTCAGTTAACCCACATTGAAGCGCTGGCCTTGGCGCAACTGGTGAAGCGGCTGAATTGGGCGGAGATACGGGCCTGTGCCGTGAATGACGAGGAAGCGTATCAGATCAAAGATGCGATATCTAAGCTTCAATCCGCTCTGGCTTACTGTGGGTATTCACCACGGTAAGAATGAAGAAAGCCGGAAGATCATGGGATCTTTCCGGTTTTTTATTATTTATTGGAATGATCAACAATAAATTAAAATATTAATCCCATCTTTCATCTATATATGGAGTAATACCATCTATTGTTAAAAAATCCGCATTACACAATAAATAGAAATTCTTATTGATTATTTCAATAGATGTAGAATCATGGGTGCTACTAATTTGTGGAGAGCAAATAAAACCCACTTTATTTCCTTTGCTTTCAAATGAATTTATATTAGACATACTTAAAACTAAACTCATCGCATTAAATCCTTTATCATCCCACTTTTTAGGATATACGGAAGGAATTTTTTTACATATAAAACAAAGCTGTAAAGATGAATAATGATGAAAAGTATAACTAATGAATTCGGCTTTGCTTATATCAAACTCATTATTAAACATATATTTTATTTGCTCATTTCTTATCGCATTACTAAACCACATAATCACATCCCTAAAGGAAAATTATAATGTCCATGAGTGTCTGGAACACTTCCCGTATCTAATATTTTTCCATTTACTTTATCAACTGGTCTAACATTAAAATGGGGTTCTGCTCCATGTAAAGGTGTTGCCTTTGCATGCCCCAAACTGTGTTCTTGAATAACTACGACAGAACCTTGCTTATCCCTATAGTGATATTGTCGGGTTTGAACTGGAACGCCTTTAGCATTACGAATATTACCTCCGTATCCATCTCCTAAATCTACCCTTGATATCTCAAAAGGTTGCTGATTATTTGGTATCCCCGCATCTCTCTTGGCCTGCCGTAACGCGTCACGACGACTTTTCCCTTCATACGTCGTTTTCTTGTTCTTAGTCCCCGGACAGCCAGCCAGACCCAGCGGATCAATCCAGTTTGCTGGATTATGGACATACGCATACGGATTCAGGCCCCCTGCCAGCCCTAGCGGGTCTTAGGGACTATCCCGACGCCATCATACCGTTGAGCGGACTTTTCCCCTTGATTTAGCAGCCTTTTTCTCCGCCGCGTTTTCCCACCCTGTTAAAGAACCTATCAACTCGTCCCGACGGGCACTTTGCCGATTGTAGCTCACTTTTCCCCCGAGGTCATAACCGGGTTTCCGCCCGCTTTTCCTGCCCGAACCGGGTTTTATTGGG
>NZ_JBHFKZ010000124.1:0-2611 GCF_042879375.1 Photorhabdus sp. RM323S | reverse complement strand
CGCCAAAGGCCCCGGCGCGTTGCAAACGCTGTTTAGCAAGGTCCCGGGAGCGGATAAAATCCGCAAAATCGCCTGTCGGCTGGGGGCGCTTGCCGTGGCTGTGCCTGTCGCCGGTATTCTGATGAACCCGGTGGAAGCCATTGCCGGTCAGAAATTTCTGCATGATGAGGATGAGCTGGACTTCGTTTTTGACGCTGAATTGCCGCTCTACTGGCAGCGTAGCTACCTGAGCCGTTATCAGTATGACAGCGTACTGGGTCAGGGCTGGAGCCTGTTCTGGGAAAGCCATCTCACCCGCGTGGACGGCGGATTACTCTGGCGTTCCCCTGCCGGCCACCGTTGTTTTTGCCCGGAAGCGCAAAGCGCGCTGATACACACGCCGGAAGACACCTGGGAAATCCGTGACGCGGGCGAACAGGTTTATCCGTCATTCCGCACCGTATTTATGATTTAAAAATAATGTGATCTTACACAGGTTTTTTGTCTTGATGACATCAGTGGGATTGACGGCAATCGCCAATTTTGATCTATTACTTTTATTTGCCGGAAAGCCAATATGTCCACACCTGTACCTGCCATTAAACGTCTCGATCATCTTGGCCTTATCGCCGCTTTTTGTCATGAAGCCGGTTTACCCCGCATGATTGATGCCATTATCCCAAAATATTCATCGCATACTGTCTCTCACGGCGACGCTTTTCTGGCGATGATCCTTAACGGGCTGGGGTTTCACAGCCGAACATTGCACATGTTTTCCGGCTTTTTTCAACATAAGCCGATTGCGCGTTTAATTGGCGCTGACATTGAAGCTGAACACCTTAATGATGATGTGCTCGGCCGTACACTGGATGCCTTATATGAAGCGGGGGTGTCGGAAGTTTATCAGGTGCTTGCTGAGCAAGTGGTTGATAAATTAGGGTTAAATCCCGATCCCGTTCATTTAGATATCACGAGTTTTCATGTCGATGGTAACTATGACAGCGCGTTGGGAGATGACACAAAACGCATTGCGCTGGTGCCGGGTTATAGCCGGGATCACCGGCCCGAGCTGAACCAGGTTGTCCTTGAACTGATTTGCGAAAATCAGGCAGGTATCCCTGTCTACATGCAGGCCATGAGCGGGAATACGAATGATGCCAAAGCCTTTGCCCAGACGATCAAAACCCATATTCAATGCTTGAAGGCGGCGCAAAACAGCCGCTACTTTGTGGCCGATGCCGCACTTTATACTGAAGCCGCGATCGCTTCTCTTCATCAGCAAAAACAACGATTTATTACGCGCGTTCCCTTGACTATCAAGGAAGCTAAACAGCATCTCCTGAACGTGACAGCGGAGCAATTCAGCCCCATCAGTGAGGGCTATTCAGGCTGCTGGGTGACGTCATCGTATGGCGGTGTTCCTCAGCGTTGGTTACTGGTGAACAGTACAGCGGCAGAAAAACGTGAAAACCAGACTTTCCGGAAAAACACACTCAGGGAAACAGAAAACGAGTCTAAACAGTTCGACAAACTGGGCAAAAAATCCTTTGCCTGCCGGGAAGATGCCTTACAGGCCCTGCATGATTTTGAGTCTCAATGTCAGTTTATCGGCATCGCCTCGCCGGAAATTCAGGCGATTACCGCGTATGCGGGGCGCGGGAAACCCGGCAAGCATCAACCCCCCAAATCGGTTCATTATCAATTAGCCGGTCAGGTTTATACCCGGTTAAACAATGTGAAACAGGCCAGATTGCGGGTCGGGAGGTTTATTTTAGCGACCAATGAACGGGATGAAGGACAGCTTGATATGGCGGCGTTACTGGCTAATTATAAGGCACAACAAACGGTGGAGCGGGGTTTTCGATTCCTGAAAAGCCGGGAATTCCTGACGTCTGCCATTTTCCTGAAAAAACCGGAGCGGATAGAAGCGCTGTTAATGGTGATGACCCGTTGTCTCATGGTTTATGCGGCGCTGGAGCATAAAATTCGCCATGAATTGAAACAAAGTGTGCCGTTTTTCCCCGATATGAAGAACAAACCGACACAATCCCCCACCGCGCGTTGGGTGTTTCTGGCCTTTGAAGGGATCAGCACCTTTGAATTTCAAGAACATAAAATGGTGACAGGAATGCAATCTTACCACCATGAGCTTTTGAGTTTATTAGGTGCACAATATAAAGCGGTTTATTCCTGAATTAGGTGCGGAATGAAGGGTTTATCACTATACGGCTTTTGATAATGACGGCATAAGCCGCCTGAGCCACCGCCGCGATAACGTGGGTCACGAGCAGCGCTGCCATTACAACGAACAACATCAGATGGTCAGCATCACGGGCAGCGGCGGGCTGAAGCTGCACTGCGATTACGTGATGATGGAACACGATAACCAGACGGTCTCCCGCCTCACCGTTGTCTGGCGTGAATGGTATGACGGCCATCGTATTCAGCTTTGCCGCTACCATTATAATGAACACGCCCAACTGACCGGGGTCAGCCATCGCAACGACTTTCTCCAGCGTCAGTTCGGCTGGACGGCGCAGGGCCTGATGGCATGGCATCAGGATGCGCGGGGGTTGCGCTGTGATTACCAGTGGGAACAGACGGAAGAAGGCCTGTGGCGGGTGCTTGCGCA
>NZ_JBHFKZ010000123.1:0-2622 GCF_042879375.1 Photorhabdus sp. RM323S | reverse complement strand
TGACGGTGGAAGCGGCGGACAGCCTCAGTGTGGATGTAAAGGTGAAAGCGGGGCAATTACTGGAAGACGCGTTAGGGGAACTCGGTCACACCCCCGGGACCGAATGGTTGAACAATCTGCAAGACCGCAACGATGTCCAGTGGAACATAGTGAAGGACGCTTACAGCCGTTGGGACCAAAAAAGCACCCGCTTAAACCCGGTCGCAGGGGCTGTGATTGCGATTGCGGTCGCGGCGGTCACTGCGGGCTCTGGCCTGGCGGCCTGGGCGGGAAGCGGCGCGGTGGGGGCGACCGGTGCCACCGGGGCTACAGCGAGCGCGGTTTATGGGGCAGCGTATGGCGGAATGATCGGGCTAGCCTCGCAGGCGGCGGTGGCCTTAATTGAAAATAAAGGCAATCTCACCCAGACACTGTCAACCTTAGCGCAGCGCGATTCAGTCAAATCTCTCGTGACACAAATCACCGTGGGTGGGGCATTAGGGGGATTGGACCACACGATGGGGTGGGGAAAACTGGTCGAAGGAAAAACCGTGGTCGATCCCCTAAAAGTGCAACTGCCCTTATTGAGTCAGAATAATTGGCGTCAGGTGGCCCAGCGTGTGGCAGCACAATCCGTCGTGAGTTCAACATTGGGCACCGCTATTCATGGCGGCAGCTTGACGGACAATCTGCAAACCGCGTTGTTGAGCAATATCGGTAGCCAGATTAACGCGGAAGGGGCCGGGCTGATTGGGAATAACGGAGAAATTTTGGGGGTGCCCGGTAAAGCGATTAGCCATGCGGCGGTGTCTGCCTTGGCGGCGGAGATTGGCGGTGGAAATGCCAAAGGGGCAGCGGTGGGGGCGTTAGCTGCGGAACTGGCGGCGATAACGCTGGATAAAACCTTTAGCGACCCGATGAACATTCAGGCGGGTGGCAAAATCATCGGCGGCGTGGCGGGTGCGATTGCGACAAACAGCGCAGCAGGTGCTAACAGTGGTGCCCATGCCGGGGAAATAGTCATTGTCTACAATTCACTGGCTCATCTTCTGGCCGCCGCCGAGAAAGAAAAGTCAGGAACACTCAAAACCTACGAGGAAAAAAAGCAAGCCTTTTGTCAGCAGTCACCGGAGGCGTGCAAACAAGCCGGAGAGATTATCGGTTTTGGTACTGACTTCGTGCCGGTTGTTGGGGATATCAAAGGTTTTGTT
Organism: Photorhabdus sp. RM323S; assembly: GCF_042879375.1. NCBI lineage: Bacteria > Pseudomonadati > Pseudomonadota > Gammaproteobacteria > Enterobacterales > Morganellaceae > Photorhabdus > Photorhabdus sp. RM323S. The sequence continues at coordinate 1,432 of NZ_JBHFKZ010000123.1, read as the reverse complement.
GAAGCTGAGAGTGCGTTAGATTATTTGGTCGCCGCGATAGCTATTATTCCCGGTGCAGGTGATGCCGCAGGGAAGGCTATCAAGGCAGCAGAAAAATCGCTGACTAAAGGTGATGTAACAGAAGCTTCCAGGCTGATTAATAAAGCCAGTGATGAAATAAAAGTTAAGTGGATTGATGAAAATGCAGAGAAAAATGCTAGTGCTAGAAAGGGAACAAGTGCAAATAATCCCCTTGGTTTAGGCTCTACTGGACGCAATACTCCTGCAAATTTGAATGAAAAATTAGCACTTGAGCAAGCTATATCCAATCCTAATTCGGGACGGCAGCTCCCTGTTCCTATGACTGATAAACGTTGGCCTGCATCAGATGGTTGGGTAAAAATGTCTCAAAATATTAACGGAATAGAAGTCCACTATGTAAGGAATACAAAGACAGGAGCTATTGATGATTTTAAATTTAAGTGAGTATTTTTATGTTAATTAAATGTATTTTTAATTCGGGAAAAAATTTACCTGATGATAGCCGTTGTTTTAGCGAAACTGATGAAACAGACTATTCTTTTTTGAAGATTGGAACTGAATATGTAGTTTATGGTTTGATGTTGCTTTCATGTCGAATCGATTATTTAATCTGCCCTAATAAAGGTAACCCTGTATGGATTCCTGCTAATTTATGCGAGATTAAAGACGGTAAGTTGTCTTCTAATTGGTCGATTTGTATAACTCATTTAAGTGATGACTATAAAATCTTATCTGATAATTTTAAGATACAATCGCTTATAGGTTATTCTGAGTTAGTTACATCTATCTCTCATTACATAGGTATTATTGAGAGAGAATCAGAGGATCTAGAAGCTTTTTTTCTCGAAAAGCAAAAAATTGATGGCGAATTTGCCTATACAATTGGCTGAAATGGCGGCAGTTTTACGGACAATCTGCAAACCGCGTTGTTGAGCAATATCGGTAGCCAGATTAATGCGGAAGGGGCCGGGCTGATTGGGGATAACGGGGAAATTTTGGGGGTGCCCGGTAAAGCGATTAGCCATGCGGCGGTGTCTGCCCTGGCGGCGGAGATTGGCGGTGGAAATGCCAAAGGGGCAGCGGTGGGGGCGTTAGCTGCGGAACTGGCGGCGATAACGCTGGATAAAACCTTTAGCGACCCGATGAACATTCAGGCGGGTGGCAAAATCATCGGCGGCGTGGCGGGTGCGATTGCGACAAACAGCGCAGCAGGTGCTAACAGTGGTGCCCATGCCGGGGAAATAGTCATTGTCTACAATTCACTGGCTCATCTTTTGGCCGCCGCCGAGAAAGAAAAGTCAGGAACACTCAAAACCTACGAGGAAAAAAAGCAAGCCTTTTGTCAGCAGTCACCGGAGGCGTGCAAACAAGCCGGAGAGGTTATCAGTTTTGGTACTGACTTCGTGCCGGT
>NZ_JBHFKZ010000122.1:0-2733 GCF_042879375.1 Photorhabdus sp. RM323S | reverse complement strand
CGACCAGCAGGTTAAGATCCGCGGTTTCCGCATTGAACCGGGAGAAATTGAAGCCCGGTTGGCAGAGCACCCAGCGGTGCGTGAATCTGCCGTGTTGGCATTAGGGGATGCGCAGGATAAGCGTTTGGTGGCTTATGTGGTGGCAACAGCGGATGAGGGGCTGGCAAATAGCCTGCGTACTCATCTGAGCGCTATTTTACCGGATTATATGGTACCAACGGCTTTTGTGCGGCTGGATGCACTTCCGTTGACCCCGAACGGTAAGCTGGATCGCCGGGCGCTACCGGCACCGGATAATGAAGCGGTTGCTCGTCAGGTTTATGAAGCGCCACAAGGGGATATGGAAATCGCCTTGGCCGCGATTTGGCGTGAAATCCTGGGGGTTGAACAAATCAGCCGGCATGACAATTTCTTTGCCCTGGGCGGCCATTCGTTGCTGGCGGTACGGGTGATGAACCGTGTCGCGGCGCTTGGTGTCGAACTGTCGCTGGCGACCCTGTTTAAATCCCCTACTTTAATGGCTTTTGCTGAGGTCATGCAGGCCCGGTCTGGTCAACCTGACCCTACTCTGCCGGCCATCGTGCCGATATCCCGTGAGGGTGAGCTGCCGCTGTCATTTGCTCAACAGCGCCTGTGGTTTCTGGCACAGTTTGAGGGCGTTAGCGAGACTTATCATATCCCGATGGCCCTGCGCTTACGTGGTCAACTGGATATCATGGCCTGGCAAAAGGCGCTGGATACCTTGTTTGCCCGTCATGAAGCGTTACGCTCTGTCTTTGTCTCTATTGAGGGGCAGCCACAAGTGCAGCTGTTGGCACCGGATAGCGGCTTGCTGCTGTCTCAACATGACCTGCGTGGGCTCCCGGATGCGGAGGGGGTTCTTGAGCGTCTGTGTGCTGAGGAAGCGCGCATATCATTTAACCTTGACCGTGGCCCGCTGATCCGCGCTGGTCTGATCCGGCTCACCGATGACGAATACCGGTTCCTGCTCATTCAGCATCACATTGTTTCCGATGGCTGGTCTGTCGATGTGTTGATACGTGAACTGAGCGCACTCTATACGGCGTTTTTGGCCGGGCAACCGGATCCGCTGCCCCCGTTGGCGATTCAATACCCGGATTACGCCGCCTGGCAGCGTCAGTGGTTGCTGGCGGAACGGACCCAAATGCAATCCGATTATTGGCGTACGATATTGGCTGATGCCCCGGTTCTGCTGGATTTGCCCACTGACCGGCCCCGTCCGCTGGAGCAGTCATTTGTTGGGCATGCCGTGCCGGTTAATCTGGATACGGCATTAACGACCGCGCTTAAACGCCTGAGTGAGCAACACGGTGTCACGTTATTTATGACACTGTTGTCTGCCTGGGCGGTGGTCCTGTCGCGGTTGTCAGGTCAGGACGATGTGGTGATTGGCACACCGAGTGCAGGCCGCAGTCGTCAGGAAGTGGAGTCGCTAATCGGATTCTTTGTCAATACGCTGGCGTTGCGTGTTGATTTATCGGGTGAGCTGACGGTGACGGAGTTGTTGGCGCGGGTGCGACAGACCGCTTTAGCGGCCCAGGAGCATCAGGATTTACCGTTTGAGCAGGTGGTGGAAATCGTGCAGCCGCCGCGCCAACTGGCGCATACGCCGTTGTTCCAGGTAATGTTTGCCTGGCAAAACAATGAGAACACGGCCTGGCAGTTACCGGGTCTGGCCGTGTCACCGGTCGATCAGGTTTCTGAGATTGATATTGTCAAATTTGATCTTGAACTGAATCTGTCAGAACAAGAAGGTCGGATTGTCGGTGCGTTGAGTTATGCCACCGCCCTGTTTGATCAATCGACGATAGAGCGGCAGGTGGGATATCTGCACGTGGTGTTGCAAGAGATGGTCGCTCACGCTCAACAGCGGATCGGGGAAATTGATATCCTGGCACCGTCGGAGCGCAGGCTGTTGCTGGAAACCTGGAACGCGACGGAAACCCCTTATCCTGACGCGTTATGTATCCATCAGTTGTTTGAACAACAAGTGGAGAAAACCCCGAATGCCACAGCGTTAGTGTATGAAGAACAAACTCTCAGTTATGCCGAATTAAATGCCCGGGCTAACCGGCTGGCCCATCAGCTAATTGCTCTGGGGGTAGAACCGGACCAGCGGGTGGCGATTTGTGTGGCGCGTTCACCGGCAATGGTGGTCGCGGTATTAGCGGTGCTGAAAGCTGGTGGTGCCTATGTGCCACTGGATCCGGTCTATACCGGGGAGCGTCTGACTCATATTCTGACCGATGCGGCCCCGGCTATTTTGCTGGCGGATAATACCGGACGTGATGCGCTGGACGAGAAAACGTTGGCTGCGCTGACCGTGCTTGACCCGAATACCCTGCCTGAACAGCCGGATAGTAACCCGCAGGTCCCTGGGCTGACAGCCCGGCATCTGGCGTATGTGATTTACACCTCTGGCTCGACGGGGACGCCGAAGGGGGTGATGGTCGAGCATCGTAATATCTTGCGTTTGTTTGAAGCGACTGAATCCTGGTATCACTTTAACCGGCAAGATATTTGGTGCCTGTTGCATTCCATTGCCTTTGATTTCTCGGTATGGGAATTATGGGGAGCGTTACGTTACGGTGCAAAACTGGTTCTGGTGCCACACGCGATCGCCCGTTCACCTCAGGAGCTGCATCAATTTGTGTGTCAGCACGGTATCACCGTGTTGAATCAGACGCCGAGTGCTTTCAAAGCCTTTATTGC
>NZ_JBHFKZ010000121.1:0-2736 GCF_042879375.1 Photorhabdus sp. RM323S | reverse complement strand
CCCCGGTGCGGCGAAATATTCATTATCTTGCTGTAATATTGCTACTTTTCTTATTCTTGACTGAATAGAGAAAAGTATTGGGTAAGCATCTATTATCTAAACTGTCATATACTTTCGTATCTTGTACTGAAACTGCTTTTTCGACTCGATCCATCGCTTGACGCTTAAGATAAAGAGTGGGTCGAACTGTCTTAACTTCTTCATCAGGATTAATACCGTTAGCTTTGTTATACGCTTCGGTTAATGCCTGTCTGCTGTCACGACGACGCTTTACAGCATTGTTATATGAGTAGCATTTCATAAATTTTCTCCTGTTGATTTCTGGTTACACTGTTGTGTACAGCGCAGTCAGAAACCGACTGGTTGAAAATGTGCACTTTTCAGCGCTATCTGTTAAAGAGCGAAACATCCCTATTAGTTACTTCTTGAATCCCATCATGCGGAGCCAGCTATTTAATTCCGCGCGGCTTTTGAAGATCGTAGTGCCTAATTTTCCGCAATTTTCACAAGACCAGTCGTGCCAAACTTGTACATTTGCTTTGTATTGAGTAACTCGCCCGCTGTAGCCGTTCTGTACCAAATATTGCTTGCCTGTGTATTTATCGACGTACATTGTTGCGTTGTTGTATGTGCTCATGACCTTTCTCCGTTGCTTATGATGTTTCTTAGCACTTGCGAATCATCCCGATATTCGTGCGCCTCGGGCGGCTACTTCGTGGGCTTTCCTTGCCTGTTCGCTGTTGTGCTTTTGATGTGATTGATAATCACATATTGTGTTTTATTAGTCAACACGAAATGTGATTTATTTTGACGATAAGGTCCCATAATATTGATTTTTAAGTTAATTTATTTTGGGGAAAATTTTCTGAGGTGAGATTTTGGCTAGTTTGGCGGGGAAAGGACGCAAAAAAAGCCACCGGGTGGGTGGCTTAGATGGGCATTACCGGCCTGGGATCTCACGCAATGAGTATTTTATTTTGCCATTGCCTACTTGTGTACAGAGAAAGCTTACTTTCGCTTCTTGTCCCAAATGGTTATTAAAAAAGTTCCTTATGCTTTCTTTTTACTCTTCTTCTGTGATAGTTCCTCTAGTAATTGATTGTAATACCGTTTTTTTTCTTCAAGAGTTTTTAAAAGTTCGTCAGCTTCGCTATCGGGGAGTTCATCAAACAGTTCGAGAAGAATTTTTTGTCTCTTTGATAATTCTGTACATATCTCACTGACTTCACTTCCTTGTTGAGATTCTGTGTTATCGCCGAACATTAGTTCGGATGGAGAAACACCGAGGGCTTTAGATAAAATAACCGCATCATCAGCACTGACATTTCTAGTACCAGATTCATAGTTTCCTATTCTTGACTGAGAAGCCCAGCCGCACTGTTCCGCGAGTGCCGCTTGACTCATTTTTCGTTGGTTTCTAAGGCGCTTAAGTCTTGCGCCGACACTTTCGTATGTTTTCATAGGCTCTTATTTAACACGCCTCGTGTTTTTTATCTCTCACGATTTGTGTTTACACTGAATCACAAATCGTGTTTAATAATGATGTTAGACGCAAGGAGTGACAATGAACAAAATTTCATCAGCAAGGAAAGTGATTGGCATTACTCAAGCTGAATTAGCAAAAAAGCTTGAATGGTCACAGTCACGTATTGGGAATTACGAATCAGGAATTAGAACTCCAGATTTACATTCATGCCGCAAAATTGTGCGCGTACTGAATTCGCTGGGAGGGAAGTATTGTCTTGATGACATCTTTCCACCAAAAGCAGCATAAAACTAAACCGCGCGAGCCGGTATAGCTCGCCCGCTCTTTAACATCTCAGCGCCGAAAGGTGCATTCCTCACAAGCGGGGAGCGTAGCCCAACTGGGCTATAAATTTAATTTTATTTAGGAAAGTATGACGTATGGATATCGCACAAACACGCACTAAAGCTCAGGAGTATGAGGATGTGATCAGGAATGGGATTGCAGCGAAGGGCAACACGGAAGTTGCAAAGATGGTAGGAGTTCATCATTCACAAATCAGCCGTTGGATATCTGGCAACGATTGCATGTTGAACAAATTTTGCAAAGTACTGGAAGCTATTGATTTTGAGAACCCATCTCAAACAGTTGCGTTTCACGGAGAGGAAGCAAAAGAGGCAGCAAAAGCATTGTTGCAGATGCTTGAGCATATCAGAGAAAGCGCCCCGTCTGCGGGAACAACCGGGGCTAATTAAATATGAGTCAAACAGGGGAGCTCTCATTTCCCCTATACCACTAATAGCGAGGCAATCATGACAGAGAAGCCAATTATTTTCAACGGTGAGATGGTCCGGGCGATTTTGTCCGGGCGGAAAACTCAAACACGGCGGCCTGTTAAGCCGCAACAAAGCAATATTCTAAGTCGTTGTCCTTGGAAAGTGGGTGATCGGCTGTGGGTACGTGAGACCTGGGCTCATTACCAGACTATTAATTATCGCGTTTGCGCGAATGGCTGTTCATTTGGCGAAGTAAGCGATGGTCTTGCGGCGTATCGCGCTGACGGATACGAGAGTATTAGCGACATGAAAGATCACATTCGACTAATGTCGGAATGTGATTTTGAGTGCGTCGAGGTTCGTGATGACAAATGGATACCGTCAATTCACATGCCACGCTGGGCCTCACGCATCACGTTAGAAATCACAGATATTCGTGTCGAGAGGTTGAATGAAATCAATGAAGAGGATGCCATTGCAGAAGGAGTAACAGCG
>NZ_JBHFKZ010000120.1:0-2862 GCF_042879375.1 Photorhabdus sp. RM323S | reverse complement strand
TTAATTCAACTTCCACGCTGGCCTGGTATGCCCGCTATGACCGTGGCCCTCTGCATATAACGCCGATTAGAGGCGGTGAACCCGCCCTGGTCAGCGGGATCTGGCGAACCGATAGCTTGCCGGGCGAGCAGTACTTTTTTGCTCAGGGGGCTACAGCCTTCGATACTCAGGGCGCAGCATCGGGCACAACCGTATGGCATCTGATACGGGAAGCGGCGAATATGTGGGAATAACGGATTATCCACCGCCTCATCATGAAAGGAGAGAAGATGAAAACTTTGGATTATTTTTCCCAGTTGAGATCACAACTGGCTGCATTTACCTTCCTCAATGGCGATGGGCTGACTGTTTCCCGTCTGGGTATCTCGATAACCCTGTTTTTTAAACAGGGTTACACTCAGGAGAAAAAGCAACGCATTCTGGCCTGTTATTGCCGCTTTCGCGAAGAGTTCAGCACTCACCTGCGTTTTCACCGTCATGCATTGAAAGGGCTAAAAAAATATTCACCAGAAAATATTGCTAAAGTGGAAGAAGGTATTCTTAATCAGAAAAAGAATCAGCCCTCTAGTTGGGTAGTCAGTGACGCCAAAAATCTCTATGAAGCTCCCCGCTATCTGATGCGTTATCTAGATTCCGACGAGGACGATGGTGATGACAGTAGCTCTTACCTAAGCCTGACACTTCCTTGGGATTATCTAAAAGAACAAGAGGGTATGGCTCGCTTTATGGCCTGGCTGGACTTTCTGTGTGAACAGCTTGAGCCTGACAGTGGGGACTGTGGTTACTGTCTGGTCCTGCCCAGAGATTACCATGATTACTTTCCCCTGGAGTACCAGTTAGCACAGCGCTATCCTTCCCTGCAAGTGAACTCCGCAGTGCACACAGCTAAATTACAGTATGAACATTCCATCCGGGGCATTAACTGGATCACCCTGCTGTCCAAACGCTTTGTTAACCGACTGGGTGGGGAACATTGGATACGCAAGACGCTGGCTCGTTATTCGGATGTGGTGATTAGCTCTTACCCCAATGGTCTGATGATCCGGGCCGGTCAATACCCGGATCTAACACCACTACCGGGCAATGTCCCGACGAGTTATTTTGCCATTAACCAGCTGATACGCCCGATACGGGTTATTCCTCGTGAAGGCCATTCTCTGCATTTTTATGGTGAAGGACATTTTAATTCAACTTCCACACTAGCCTGGTATGCCCGCTATGATCGTGGCCCTCTGCATATCACCCCGGTGAGAACCGGTGAGCCGATGCTTGTCAGCGGATTCTGGCGAACTGACAGCCAGCCTGACAAACAATATTTCTTTGTTCAGGGCGCAACTGCCTTTGATATTCAGGGTGCAGAGCCGGGCACAACTGTATGGCATCTGATACGGGAAGCAGAAAATAGAGAGGAGTCAATATAATGCGAAGTGTAGTAGAAAGAAGACAAATTATCCTTAACGGTGATACCACGACAACCGGAGGAAACGTTTTAAATGGTTCCGATTTGGTCAACCAACAACTGGAGGTTGCCCGTAAAGGTGATCCGGTATTTTGTCCTGCCTGTAAACAAACCGGCGCTATTGCGGAAGGTTCTAACTTGTTCAATATACAGGGAATACCTGTCGCACTGGCGGGACACCTTGTTAATTGTGGTTGCCCGACCGGAGCCTGTCGATTAAAGGTACGGTCATAAAGATCAAACGCCAAAGCCATTAATTAAAATACCCATAAAATCAGGGCAGGCTTTAAGCTGTTATTAAACGTCATTTTTTAAACTGATGATTTTAATCGGTATAAAGTTTTAACCGTTTTTTTACCCCTTTTAACGCCTGCTTTTTATTAAGTTTAATCATCATCCGCTATTATGTTTTACGTTTAACAAACCTTAAATCTCTCCACTTTTTATCTTTACCAACGCTGTTTTACCCGCCTTTTTCAGAGTTTAAATCCTGTCACATTAACCGTTTTATCCCTTTTTTATTACATTACTTTTAGAGTTTTATCCGTAAAACAACCGTCGATAAAACGCTTTAATACCTATTCCTTTCGAATAATATTCTTTTATATGTGAATTTCTTTTCAACTCTCTTTTAACGGTTAATCATTTTCGATTAAATACCATTAAATCCCCCGCTAAAAACTCGCATTTACCGAGTTAAATCCGACCTTGATATAAAAGCCAAAAGCTTTAATGCCTTTTCACTTGCATTTTAAAAAAATCATGACAGGTTTGGTAAATGTAAAATAAATAGCATGTAAAATTTTAATCCTTGTTTTCACCCCTTTTAACACGGGATTTTTATTACATTTAATCATCATAAAATATCATGTTTTACGTTTAATAAACCCTAAATCTCTCCACTTTTTATCTTTACCAACGCTGTTTTACCCGCCTTTTTCAGGACTTAAATCCTGCCACATTAACCGTTTTATCCCTTTTTTATTGCATTGTTTTTAGGGTTTTATCTGTAAAACAACCGTCGATGAAACGCTTTAATACCTGTTCCGTTCGGATAATATTCTTTTATATGTGGATTTCTTTTCAACTCTCTTTTAACGGTTAATTATTTCCGATTAAATGCCATTAAATCCCCCGCTAAAAACTCGCATTTACCGAGTTAAATCCGGTCTTGATAAAAAAGCCAAAAGCTTTAATACCTTTTCACTTGCATTTTAAAAAAATCATGACAGATTAGGTAAATGTAAAATAAATCGCGCATAAAATTTTAATCCTTGTTTTCACCCCTTTTAATACGGGCTTTTTATTACATTTAATCATCATAAAATATCATGTTTTACGTTTAACAAACCTTAAACCTCTCCACTTTTTATCTTTACCAACGCTGTTTTACCCGCCTTTTT
>NZ_JBHFKZ010000119.1:0-2870 GCF_042879375.1 Photorhabdus sp. RM323S | reverse complement strand
ATATTTATTGATATAATTAAAAAGAAGAAGGAAAAAATAACGGGAACAATTGTTACTAAGTCTGATATGCTAATAATAAATGCTCTATAAGTAAATTCGCAAAAAAAACATAGCCTTCTAAAGTCCATAGTTACCTATATAATCCTATCCAGCTTAATAATTGGTCTAAAAAATGCCTAATTGAAAAATTGCCAGGCATATTTATCATATGTAAGAAATACTATTCTAATAGCGAAAGACAATAAGCTAATAGTGATAGTTGTCATGTAAATTTTTAACCAATTTGTTGTTCTTTTTGGTAACTTCTGAATAAAATCATAGGATTTTTGATACATATATTTACTATCAGGCTCATTGATTCTTATTTTTCTTCCGGTTAATAGCATATAGAAAAATATAGCGACATAAAATTGACCATCAATGCCTAAAAAATGGCCCATTCTTGCTCCCGCTGACATATAAAGCCCAGCTTCTGTATATAATTCAATGATTTTATTGATATTATGCTGATTTATCTTGTAAATAGCTACTGATATAATGAAAAAGCCAATAAAGGAAATGTAAGAGATAACAACGATAAGAGGAATTATTCTGTGCATATTAATATCCTATTGAGTTTTCAACATATTTCAGTTGAGTTTAGTTGTTAGTTTAAAAGATAAGAGTATTTGAGACATAATCCCGTTACTGTTGATATAAAGAAGCATGTGCCACCTATATTAATGGTGATGAAATATATTTTTATCCAATGAGTTAAATGCGAAGGTAAACTTTGAATAAAGTCGTAATATTCTTGGTACATATATTTACTATCAGGTCTATTTATTATCATTCTTTTTCCTGTTAATAGCCTATAGAAAAATATGGCAGGATAAATATGACCTTGAATACCCATGTGATGGCTTGTATATACTCCTGATGGCAAATAAAATCCTTTTTCTATATATAATTCAATAATTTTATCCATTTTTTTCTGATTTATTTTGTAAATAGTTATTGATATAGCCATAAAAAGAAAAAAAGAAATGCAAGAAATAAGTAAAATGATAAAAGTGATTCTATTCATATTAACCTTTTGTTAAATATTCAACATAGATAAGCATATTTTTTTAATAAAAATATTATCATTATTATAAGGAAAAACAAACAACTGATATTAATGGTAATAAAATATATTTTTATCCAATGAGTTAAATTAGAGGGTAAATTTTGAATGAAATCATAAGATTTCTGGTACATGTATTTGCTATCTTTTTCATTTATTCTCATTCTCTTACCGGTTAGTAATTTATAGAAAAATACAGCAACCTGAAATTGGCCATGAACGCCTAAGAATCGGCCTAATTTTACGCCTGCTGACAAATAAAGCCCTTCGCTAATATATGATTCAATAATTTCATCCATTTTTTTCTGATTTATTTTGTAAATGATTATTGATACAATAAGCGAAGCAATAAATAAAATGTGAAGGATAAGCATGATAGTATAAATTATTCCATTCATATTAATATCTCATTGAATTTTCAACATATTTTAGTTGGATTTGGTTGTTAGTTTAAAAGATAAGAGTATTTGTGACATAAACTCGTTATTAATGATATAAAGAAGCATGTTCCACTTATATTAATTGTAATGAAATATATTTTTATCCAGTGAGTTAAACTAGAAGGTAAACTTTGAATGAAATCATAAGATTCTTGTGGCATATATTTACTATCAGGTCTATTTATTCTTATTCTTTTTCCTGTTAATAACCTATAGAAAAATACGGCAGGATAAAACTGACCTTGAATACCCATAAGATGACCCATATATGCGCCTGATGACAAACAAAGTCCTTCTTTCATATATAATTCAATAATTTTATCCATTTTTTTTTGATTTATTTTGTAAATAATTATTGATATAGCAAGAAAAAGAAAAAAGGAAGTGCAAAAAATAAGCAAAATGATAAAAGTGATTCTATTCATATTAATGCTCGATTGAATGTTTAGTTATAGTTAAGCGTATTTTTCAAATAGGTATATTGCCATTGTTAGGCGGATTCACATGATAAGAGGAATTATTCTGTGCATATTAATATCCTATTGATTTTTCAATATATTTCAGTTGAGTTTAGTTGTTAGTTTAAAAGATAAGAGTATTTGAGACATAAACCCGTTATTATTGATATAAAGAAGCAGGCTCCACTTATATTAATGGTAATGAAGTATATTTTTATCCAATGAGTTAAACTGGAAGGTAAACTTTGAATAAAGTCGTAAGATTCTTGGTACATGTATTTACTATCAGGTTTATTTATTCGCATTCTTTTTCCAGTTAATAACATGTAGAAAAATGTAGCAACCTGAAACTGACCATGAACACCTAGAAAGCGGCCAATATTTACGCCTATTGACAAACAAAGCCCTTTTCCTATATATAATTCAATAATTTCATCCATTTTTTTCTGATTTATTTTGTAAATGACTATAGATATAACCAGGAGAAGAAGGGCGGAAATATAAGAAATAAGTAAGATGATAAAAGCGACTCTATTCATATTAGTATCCTATTGATAGTTCAACAATAAATTCGGCTAACCAGTCGCCACCTTTACTACCGGCATAACCACCTGCAAGGCCACCACCAGCCATACAAAGTCCCATCGTCAAGCCATCAGTTGCAGCTCCAAGAGCGAAACATGCCGCACCTGCTGCTATACTGCCATAATACCCTCCAGCCATTCCCAGTCCCGTTCTACCAGCAAATTTACTATATTCCTTAACTGCCACTTTTTCACATTTTCCTGATTGTCCGTAATTACAGGCATCAATAACCTGCCCGGTGGTATCAACAAAATCCAATCCGATCGCAATACGGCCACCGTA
>NZ_JBHFKZ010000118.1:0-2907 GCF_042879375.1 Photorhabdus sp. RM323S | reverse complement strand
CTGTTATAGTCGATATTGCCGGGGTTATTATTACGAACGCCTCTACTTTGCATCTGATACCCCCGCTTTATTACGCAAAGTCCCGCGCATCAACTGACCGAAAAAGTCAGTTCCCAAATAACCAATAATCACGCTTCCGATGTAAGCCAGATCCGTGCTCAAATTTAAAAAGACCAGTAAGTCACGAATAAACCATGCGATAAGTGCACACATCATTGCGTCAATAATTGTCTTCCAGAACTTACCGCCGTTATATCTACCCCGGAGATAAGCCATTAAGCCGGCCAGTCCCGCACCTACACCTTGTTCTTTGACTGATAGCAACCATAACCACAGCTGCATCCAAATGTCTGGTTGCTTGTCCATGAGCTTCATATCCACCCCCATAAAATGGGCGTCAGTGGGGGTGGGTTATAGCCGCCCCTGTGAGTTATAGTTAATTAAAGACGCCAACCGCAACAAAGATTGGAGTGTTGAGAAGTTGCGGCGGCGAAAATGAAAAAACCCCGCAGAAAACGAGGCTGGTTAATTCGATAAGCTGTGTGACATAGCTATCACTCTTATCACATTATATTGGTTTTTGTAATTACACAACCCTTATTTATGCAAACTGATAGATATTTTCTTTTTGAGTTATTTCATCTATTTCTAATTTAATATTAGCTATTGCCAGACATCCCTCAATAAATCCCTCTGCTGCCTGTAGTCGTTTTGCTACTTCATTGTGGGATATTCCCAGCTTTCCTCCCATAGCCCTGAGAGTAAATGTCTTAACATAGTGCATGATGATTAGCTGGAAGTAATAAGGATTATATTTTCTCAATCGAGTAATTGCGGCATCAATAGCAACTCCATCATCATCACAACACTGAGCACGAGTCTTTCGCGTGCTGGGAATTAGCCCTTTAAACCCGGCAGCGATCGGCGACCAATCAACGTCACTGTTTCCCTCGCCAGCCCACGCACCCCAACGTTCTAAAACCTGTTGAATATCACGCATATGCTTACCCCGTTGCTATTTTTCTGACTGCAAAACTGAATGATATTTGTCATATTTAGTTGAAAACATGACTGAGTGTTTTTTGCCCCTGACTCTTCGATCCTGAATAACTCTCAATCGAGCATGTTCACATTGCAGAACAATAAAACTTTTCCTTGTCACTCCATGTCTAAACCGGGCCTCTTCTATTGCTGACTCAATATCAGTGAAGATTGTCATCTCCTATCTCCCATATCTGAATGTCAAGAGAACCACCAGCTACTCTTTCTCCGCGCATGATGCGCATATCATCAATTTGACTATCATCAATCCACAACTCGGCATGGGTTAGGGAGTCGAAAACGGCTTTCGGTAAATTATCAAGATCACGATTTCGCTTATCTGGAGGATTCGCTGTAATTGAGATTTTAATTCTTGATGTTGTTTTAATATCGAGTTTTTGTTGCTTGATTATTTTTATAATTTTCTTTCGATACACAATGCCTTTTGATGAGATGAAATGTCGGCCTCTGCTATGTCGCCAATAAGTATTATTACTGGGAGGCCACGGTAATTTTAGATTGTAGGTTTTCACGTTAAATCTTGCCCTCGGACAGTAATATGGATTGTGTCCTGATAACACCCTCCAGATGAGCTATATGAGCATAATCAGTATCTGTCAGCCTTGTTCTACGGTCTATTTCATCGTGACATGCAGAACATGCCCATGCTCCAAATAAATCGTTGGGTTTCATTCCAATACCACAAATACCAGACATTCTATAATGAGCCAGAACTACAGTTTCACTATTCCCGTTACAAACACCAGGTAATCTAACTTGACATTCTCGACCGCTGGCTTCTTTACGTAAATTTCCCATAATTATTCTTTCCCCTCACTCATCATCAAAAATACAATCATTGCTGCCCGGAGTGGGTTCTCATCATTAACTTCAATGCACGCATTATGATACTGACGTACTGACCAAAAATCATTTACATAAACCAAGCTGATTTTATTCTTAATAACAATTGGCATTGCATCAGCGCAATCATTGCAATAATCGAACGGTCCAATTTCCGAAAAATCAGATTCATCTTGAAATTTAACATCAGCCATCACTTGACGATGAAATACACGAAACACATGATTACGCTGTCGAATATTAATAATTTCTGCAAAGCTTTCTTTGTATTGCTGAATCAGTACTAATTTATTAATTTCGAAATCTGACAATTCACTGTATTTATTTCTCATTTCTATTTCTCCGTCTATCCCACTTTGCACGCAATAGCTGATAAACATAGTCAAATGTTTCAACTTCTGATTCCGTGGGAACTGGCTTTGATTTTTTATTAGATGGGACTTTATAGATTAGATTATTGATGACTCGCTGAGTCTGGGATGTTTGCTGACTCATTTAATTTATTTCCATCTTTCAATATTAACGTCCCAACACAGCGAAGAACGCAACTATCGCAAATATCACTGTTATTCATTCCCGAGACCATTGCATTTACTTCATCTTGCGATTTACCGCAAAAATTACACCAATGTTTGTTGTCCGCTATCATTTATCCTGCTCCTGTTTTAATTTCATATATTGCGAGTTATTTGGAATAGTCACTAAACACCCAATATCAAGCGCCCACTTTTCAACTTGCGTCATAAAATGAAACATCTCTCCCGTATCTAATTTAGATGTCTTTCTAAGCATCCTCACGCGCTCCGGCGACTGCGTATTTAAGTCAATAATATCTATTGCTTCATAACCTAAGAATGTATGTTTCAACGCTTCTTTAACATCCTCCGGCGTTAATTTAGCGTTATTCTTATTTAAATAACGACTTATTTCACCGCACCACATATGAAACGTGCTATTTTGTGGAATTGAGCGAACATCTTTCCACGGCTTAATAATAATTCG
>NZ_JBHFKZ010000117.1:0-2921 GCF_042879375.1 Photorhabdus sp. RM323S | reverse complement strand
GCTTATCTGGGGGCGCAATTAGATATGGTGCTGGAAGGGACGTTAAATCTGTCATTTAAATATGCCAGCAATGAAGAGCGGGAAATGGAATTCCAGTTGGGGGATAGCGTCAGGGGTACGCTGGCGATTAGGGCGGAAACGAATATTCAGGCGGGTTTTAAATATTATCTGGTAGAAGGATATTTTAAAGCCGGTGCAGATATTGAAGCGGAAGGGTGTTTTGAACTGGATAAGCAGGATAACGGGTTATATCTGGTATTTTTTCATGAGGGGATCGTTGCCAGTTATTATATGGAATATGGGGTGGGAGTCGCGCCATCTGAAAATAATGGCAGTTCTATTAGACAAGGAAGTAAAGTAGATAATAAGAAACAAAAAAATGGGAGATATACCCGAAATTGCCAAAAGAGAAGTCGACATACAAACTGTGGTTATCACAATGAAAAATTTTTTTGTATTTTTTATGGCCTTATTTTCGTTATCAGCTTACGGGGGAAATACGATGGATAAAGTTAAATATATTGCTTATTTAGAAACAAATCAGGCATTTTGTGTACTTAAAGTCAATGGGATCTACACTTTAAGTAATTTGGGTTCGATTAGCGGGACTATATCAACGGGTTACAATGTTGCAGTGATATTACAAAACGGTAAAAATATTATCAGCCTTGATATGGGACCATTAAGTGCCCGGGATGATAAATATGTTTATCAAGAAAAAGATGCAGAATGCAAGGTCCGATTAGTGAGAGTGACTCCCTATGATTCCGATGAAATCACGAATATTATTACCAGAGTGGCAGATAAGAACGGTATATTGGAACCTAGTAGCACGAAGTCGGTTAATTTTAATATTGATACTGCACAATCCAGTAAAATTACGACAAAAGAATACTTGGATGAATTTTATTATCATACAGAGCGGACGGTGACATTAAATGATTTGCCTGTTTGGGCTTGGACGATGGCTACGCCTTTGCCGGAAACGAAGGAAAGCACGGAATTGGTTAAAAAAGCCTATGAAAATATATGGCAAATAATGAAAAATAAAGATTCAATGGCTTTACAGCATGCGGCTAAAATAATGTTGTATGAGCATGCGCAGGCTAATGACAGTACGGAACAAAGTTATTTTGATTCTTTAGACTTTGGGAGAAATTTTGATGAAGGTTATCAGGCTATACCGATAGATTGGAGAAAATATAAGTTAGTGCGTTATCTGGAGGGACGGTTATTCCGATTTGAAATTGAGGGTAGTAATAATTCGCCATTGTTAATTAGAGATAAGAGTGGTGAAAACGGTCGTACATTCAGCCCCTATTTTTCTTTAATCAATGGAAAAGTGGTGATTTCAAGATAACTATGATTTCTTTTAGATAACTCCGTATTAACTTTTTCCGGCAGTTAATACGGAGAAGTAAGGAAAAACTATGCTCTCAGTGAACATGAAAAGTGCCGTATGCGATTGTAAAATTCCGGACCCCTGTATTCACAAATTAACCTTAAAAGTCGGTAAACGGGTTTTTATTTATAACCAGATTGATTAAGTTAGTGATATTTGGATGATTGATCAGTGATAGACAGAGATTTTCATTAAATCAATAAAAGAGGGGTCTCTAGCTTTAGTCTTTTTTGACGACAGAAAAGCACGAAGTGGGATGAACTCCTGTTTTTATGTCGAGCATCAGGGAATATATAACGAAGCATATGAACAGGATAAGAAAGGCCATGACCTCACTCATGAATAGTATTGAGTAATAATATCGATGGGATTCTTACGAGAAGTCCAGATTACTATTTCAAAAAGCTATTAAGGTGTACCATGCGATTAAAAATACTTAATAAAATTTTAAATAAGAAAAATATTATTACATTTATCATTTTTTTTATAATATTTATTCTGCCCGTTATATCTATGATGAATTGTCACGGATGGAACGAAGGGAGTATGGAAGTAACGGAATGTTCTATAAATCTTTGGATAGTAAGAGAATATGCAAGTTTCTACTATGATTTTGTCCTTGTCGGTGCTTTTGCTATGGGCATACCTATAATTATTTATATTGTTTTAGGTATTACTATAATATTAATCTTTCGTAATTTAATCTGAGCTTTGCTTAAGAAGAAAGCGAAAGTGCCGCGTTAGCTGCTCCCTTACAGCGCTACTCATCATATGTTAGCTAATGAGGTGCAAATGATTTATCCCATATTCGTTTTTAAGAATGACAGCGGTATTGATGGTTACTTTCCTGATGTGACTGGGTGTTTTTTCGCAGGGGATACCCTTGAAGAGGCTGTTCGAGATGCTGAGTTCGCCTTTGGTGCTCACATGGAGGTATTAACCGAGCGCGGTGAACATGTGCCAGCACCTACGGACCCCACTTCTTATTTAGGTGATGAACGATTAATCCAGGATTCTGGCTATCTTGCATTTGTAGAAATCGACCCAAGTAAGTACGAAACCAAGGCGGTCAAATTCAATTTAACAATGCCGGGTAATCTCATTGCCGCGATTGATCGCTACATTGAGAAAAGCGGACGATATAAAAACCGCTCTGCGTTTCTCGCTGAGTTGGCAAGAAAAGAAATTGCTCACAGGTGATATTAGGCCACTGCGGTGGCCTTTCTTTATACAGGCGGATCTTCACGTCAGAGTGTGTTACCGCTTCATTCAGCTTATGTGCTTTCAAATAGGTGCCTACTTCCATACAAAAGTAGAATCCCGCCTTGGGGGTAGGGTTGAGGATGAAGCCGGAACTAGTCGGCTTTATTTTTTCGCTTATAATTTCATCACATTACTGCTTTTCACAGTAAATCGTCATTTTGGTCATTAATTGACATACAGATGAATCTGATTTTGACACTATTCCATACTGTTTAAATGCTGCGTAACTAAAGATTGGCGTCAGTTGATGGTTATA
>NZ_JBHFKZ010000116.1:0-3011 GCF_042879375.1 Photorhabdus sp. RM323S | reverse complement strand
ACACTGTCGGGTACCTTGGGCACAGAAACAGGCGGTACTGGATGAGGAACAACGGGCTTATCTGATGCGTTATTGCCATGCTCCCGGTATCTGTTGCGTGGAGAATTTGTATTTTCGCCATCCTGAAGGATGTGAACATTGTTGCCAGACGATTACCTTGAGTGGACGGGTTGTTAGCCGGGGAGTGACCGGTCGTAGCGTGGTGGCAGAAGTCATTAGGCCAGATGCCCGATTTTTTACCTTGTTGATGACCGAGGGCAAAGAGGCCGCGAGACAACACTGGGTATCGAATTTAAGTGGAATAACTCGTTGCCAGCATCTACTGAATAAGCTGAATGCCGGGCTGATTGATCCATTGGAGGCCGACTTAGTGTGTCCGCTGGATGAGGATGATTATTTGCTGATGGAGCAGGGTGATGCGTGAAATGTCATGGATCTGCCGTCTGCGCTATGTGTTAGTTCGCCACACTTTCTTACCCAGTTATCGCATCATTTTCTATGAGGCGTTGCGTTTTCTACTGGAGAACCAGATACCGTTATTGAAGGCGTTGCGGCAGATACGTGATGTGTATACCCATTTCGATACCCACTGGCATCCGTTTGCTGAACTCATTGACGATTGCATCTCGGCGCTCACTGATAACAGTCAAACGAATACCTTGGAACATGTGCTGGCGGTTTGGGGACCGGTAGAAGAGGCGGCGTTAATTAGTGCGGGTATGCGCAGCGGTCATTTGCCTGAAGCGCTGAGTCAGGCCATTACACTGATAGGTTGCCGTCAGCGTATTTTGATGGTGTCGCTCAGAATGATGATTTATCCCTTGCTGTTGGTGTTACTGATGACCGGATTACTGGTGATCACCGCCACAGAACTGGTACCAACGCTAAGAAATATTGCAGATCCGCAAAACTGGCAGGGGGTGCTGGCATGGCTGAACGGGATGGCGACATTCTTTGAGCATGCTTTCCTGTGGTGTGGTGTCTTACTGCTCTCTTTTATTGTGGGCGTGGCGTATTCGCTCCCGCGGTGGGTCAACCGTCTGCGGCGCATCGCGGATCATTTTATCCCCTGGTCGGTCTACAGTGATATTCAGGGTGCCGTTTTTTTACTGAACATGGCTTCCCTTTTACGTGCTCATGTTCAGACGCTGGATGCGTTAATTATCCTGCAACGCTTTGCATCTCCCTGGTTACAGATTCGTCTGGAGTCTATTGCTGATTGTGTCCGTGAAGGGGATCACTTTGGCAGGGCACTGCATCACTGTGGCTATGACTTTCCGTCAAAGGAAGCGGTGAATTTTTTGTCGCTGCTGACGGAAGGTGATGGCACTCCTGACATGATTGGACGCTATGGTGAGCGCTGGCTGGACCAAACCATCGTGCGGGTGAACAGGCGGGCCAATTTGGTCATGTTGTGTTCCCTGTTGCTGGTTGTCGGGGCATTTATGTTGATTTTGCTAGCCGTTATGGAAATACAGAACATGGCTAACATCATGCCGTAATGCCCTTAAATTAAACCTCCTTTTTAACGATTTTCTCCATAAAGAACCCTTCATATAAGGAATAAATCAATGCAGTACATGATGATACAGAAACAAGACAGCATGGTCCGTCCCCCTGAACGGGGTTGGGCTATTTTGGAAAATGGCGCGGTGGCTCTGGTTGTGATTGCCGTGATTACTGTGGTTTTGGGGGGCATTTATATGTTGTATGACCGCAAGGATGCGGTTGTGGAAACAACGAATCTGCAAACTATCATCTCTAGTACTCAGGGGTTAATGAAAGGCAGCGGAGGGTATGAATTTAGTAATGCAGACAAGATGACCGGCGTCCTGATTCAGTTGGGTGGCATACCGAAGAGTATGACGGTTCGCGGTGATACGACTTCTGGTAATGCTACGTTGTGGAATACTTGGGGTGGTCAGGTTAAGGTCGGCCCGAGCAGCACGGGGGGATTTAATAATGGATTCACGGTAACTTACGAGAGAGTCCCTCAGTCTGCCTGTGTTTCATTGGTGACTGGGATGAGCCGGGGAGGAAGTGCGTCAGAGATCACTATTAATAATACTCATCACGCTGATGGCAAGGTGACACTGGAAAGTGCCAGTACAGAATGCACAAGGAACAACGGTCGTACCGGGACCAACAAACTGATCTTTACGATTAATGGTTAAATGAAGACACTGATTGCGGTTAGCTTTCCTACAGAATATACCCCTCTGGTTATGATGACGTTATTTGTCATCGGATGCGTGCTGCTTCGTCCGGTGAGTAAATTTTTGCAGGAATACGGTCTGTTGATGTGTTCAGTGCATCCGGTACCACGAATGGCTATCTGTTTGTACGTGGTGTCGGGCACATTGATGTTGTTATCACCAGCGCCGCTCATGGAGCGGATAGTCGCACTGTTGCTGTTGAGTTTTTTGTTGCAATTATCGGTTATAGACGTTTTGAGTGGCTGGCTTCCTCGTCAGTTTACACTGGCTTGCCTGGTGTCCGGTGTCTTGGTCAGTATTTCGTTGCCGTCAGTGTCAATAACTCTTTTGGCTACGGTGCTTATGCTTGCCGGGATGAGTGTGTTACGCAAGTTGATGAACCGGCACTCTCAATGTGAAGCGCTGGGAATGGGGGATGTCTGGCTGATGGGAGCGCTGTGTGCCTGGCTGACAGGGTTACCGGCACTGATAGGTTGCTTGATTGGTCTGTCCGGTTTCGTGCTGTGGTATTTGGCACAATTACCTCATCAAGGTATGAAAGGTGGGCCGCTGGGACCTTGGCTCAGTTTAGGGAGTGTGGTCATGTTGTTGGAACGATTATATCAGCCAATATGGGTAATCTAATAGTGACAGAAAGAAAGGGGTGTTGTGGCAGCAGCAGGGGGCCAGGGCCGGATAGGGGATATATGATGCTGGGCACTGCTGCCGGACTCATGATATTGCTGGTATTGGCGGCGTTGGGAACCCGCATTTACAACGATTATCTGACAGAGAAGTCCTGGCAGGTCATGGCGG
>NZ_JBHFKZ010000115.1:0-3020 GCF_042879375.1 Photorhabdus sp. RM323S | reverse complement strand
GCCATTGGGACTAAAGTTGGATCTATTTCTATTGGCAAGTAGAGCATCCAGCCGGCATAAACTCTATCTGGGAAAACTTGTTTTTGTTTTAGCGAGTAGCCTCTGACATCCATCATGATTATTGGAGAGTAATGGTTGCTAACTAGAGAAGCTACGAAATCAATACACTTAGAATGATTAAGTTTTTCTTTTTCGAAACTAAGATCAATGCTTACATCCGTTTTTCCTAGCCTATTATCATAGTCACGACTTGAATACATGATTCTATTTTTTAACTTTACATCACCTGGAACATCAAATAATGTTTTTATGATAGATTTCAAATCCTCATCATAACTTTCTTTGAATTGATTTATGGCATATTCAGTAATGCCACTTTCATCAAAAACATTGTTTGCTTTTATTTCGTCTAGATCATATCCGGGTAAATGCCATCTACTTGAGCTATTAGATACCTTATTTATTTGTTGCATGATGCAGTATGTGTCACCCAATGCTAATTCTGGTGTTATCTTTTCTTTTAAATCATAAAACATTTCTATTCTAGCGTGTATTATGTTCATCTTTTTAATCCTAATTTTAAAATAAATATCCACATTTAAAGTGTATTAAATGTTTTAATGTTAATAAATTTAGCAAAAGCTTTGGTAAAATATCCGTAAGATACTGGTTGCAGAAAATGCCAATGTGATTTAGGAATATTTTCTAATGAAGCACATACATTATTTTGTCTTTCTGCTTGCCACATCATGCTTTCAAGCCCGGTCTTATCTGTTGGTTTTTTCTTAAATTCAGCATAAAACCATTTGGGTAATCCATCGTCAAAAAACTGATCATACAGAGCCTTAGCCTCAAGAAATAAGCATTGTGCAGGTTTCCAACCATCAAAATTTGTATCCATGCATAACCAAGTCTCAATGATGTTTAATTCAGGGTTGTATATCGTCCCGGCAATTTTTGTTTGATAAGCAATAGTTATTTCCGAATACGATGTGGTTTTTTCCCAAACCATCATCACTTTCCCAATTGCTGGACACTTTTCACACTTGGTTCTGGATGAAACAATCGTTTTTGTATCCGCTTTTGTTCTATCTTGTTCACCTTCTTTATCTTTGGTGCTTTCCATCACACCAACGGCGACTAATCCCGCAGTACAAGCAGCCAATGTCCATTCAGCAGCAGCTAAAAGAGCGGGAGCCGCTGGCGCAAGAAGTGGTAATGGCATATCAATTTCTCCTTTTCAATAAATTATCCATGACCTGCAAATAGTCACGGTACTTTTCTCGGCTCTCCGTTTTACCGGATTAATGTATTAGCTGGGTAAACGAAAAAGACAAGTGCAGCGCGTCAGTGTTGCCCTAAATAGGCCAAGTGATTTTTCGTCTAATTAAGCGAGAAAATCTTTTTGGCTGGCAATCAGTTTTGCGCCACATGCTGTGTACATCCCCTCTAATGCGACAGGTTTTCCCTGATGCTTTAAATTATCACTGCCTTCCACAATAGGAAAAACCCCTTTGCACTTAGGGCAGTTTACTAAATCACCTTTAGCAGCAATAGGCACGCCTTGATAAACCCAATCATCAATGGCGGTAATAACTTTACCACCATGATCGGTTAGGTCGTTTAAACGGATCACAGCTCTGTCTGTCATATTTATAACTCTGTCATCAATGGTAGTATTTGTAGATCCCGCAAGCAGATTTCAATATCATTGGCTTTATTGATATGTTCTTGATTTTCGATGTCAAAAATATCTTTTGTCGTGATAATCAATGAGCCTTTTTTGTCATTTTTATCAGAAATAGATATTATTTCTTCTGCCATTGGGACTAAAGTTGGATCTATTTCTATTGGCAAGTAGAGCATCCAGCCAGCACTTAAACGATCTGGAAATACTTGCTTTTTTTTCAATCTATATCCTCGTGTTTCAGTCATAATGACTGGAGAATTACGAGTAGATGCTAAAGCTTTAACAAACTCTATAATAATTCTAGTTTTCAATTTTTCTTTCACCAAGTTAAGATCAATTGATATATTGGTTTTTCCTAGTATATTATTATAAACTACATCACTACTTTGATAAAATATTCGATTTTTAAGTTCAATGTCACCTGGGATGTCAAATAAAGTAGCTATAAGATATTTTGCATCTTTATCATAATTTTCTGTAAGCTGGTTTATAGCATATTTAGTAAAACCAGTATCAGTAAATACATTATTTCCCTCTATTTCCTCTAAATTATACCCGGGTAAATGCCAATAACTTAGGTTGCTACTAATGTTATTTATTTTTTGCATTATCTGATATGCATCTTTTAACGCCAATTCAGGTGTTATTGGCTCATGAAGGTCATGAAATAATTTTATTCTTGGATGTATTAAACTCATAATCATCAATCCTGTTTGAAATCTTCAACAATAGTTATAGAATTTTTCTCAACTCATTGGCGTATGAAATGTTTTAATGTTAGTAAAAGGAATAAACATTTCAGAAAAATATTCATAAGATATAGGTTGCAAAAAATGCCAATGAGACTTTGGAATATTATTCAACCCTATACATACCCTATTTTGTCTTTCTGCTTGCCAAATCGTACTTTCTGCCCCTGTTTTACTGGTAGGTGTTTTTCTAAACTCACCAAAAACCCAACTTGGTTCACCATTTTTAAAAAACTGGTCATACTTAGCCTTAGCCTCAAGAAATAAGCATTGTGCAGGTTTCCAACCATCAAAATTTGTATCCATGCATAACCGAGTCTCAATGATGTTTAATTCAGGGTTGTATATCGTCCCGGCAATTTTTGTTTGATAAGCAATAGTTATTTCCGAATACGATGTGGTTTTTTCCCAAACCATCATCACTTTCCCAATTGCTGGACACTTTTCACACTTGGTTCTGGATGAAGCAATCGTTTTTGTATCCGCTTTTGTTCTATCTTGTTTACCTTCTTTATCTTTGGTGCTTTCCATTACACCAACGGCGACTAATCCCGCAGTACAAGCAGCCAATGTCCATTCAG
>NZ_JBHFKZ010000114.1:0-3021 GCF_042879375.1 Photorhabdus sp. RM323S | reverse complement strand
TCTTTACTTGCTGGACAGGTATGGTCAGCCGGTGCCGTTGGGTGTGGTGGGAGAGATTTATATCGGGGGGACAGGTGTAGCGCGGGGCTACTTTAATCGCCCTGAATTGACCGCCGAACGTTTCCTTATCGATCCGTTCAGTGATAAACCGGGTGCGCGCATGTACCGCACCGGGGATTTGGCCCGTTATCTGCCGGACGGCAACCTGGCGTTTTTGGGCCGTAATGACCAGCAGGTTAAGATCCGGGGTTTCCGCATTGAACCGGGGGAAATTGAGGCCCGGCTGGTGGAACACCCGGCAGTAAGTGAATCGGTGGTATTGGCGCAGGGGGAAGGGCAGGAGAAACGGCTGGTGGCTTATGTGGTGGCACCCGCAGATGAGGGGCTGGTCAATAGCCTGCATACTTATCTGAGTGCCATTTTACCGGATTATATGGTGCCGTCGGCCTTTGTTCGGCTGGATGCCTTCCCGTTAACCCCGAACGGCAAGTTAGATCGTCAAGCGTTGCCGGCAGCGGACATGGAAGCGGTTGCTCGTCAGGTTTACGCCGCGCCGCAGGGTGAAACAGAAATCGCGCTGGCAGCGATTTGGCGTGAAATCCTGGGGATTGAGCAAATCAGCCGGCATGACAATTTCTTTGCTCTGGGCGGCCATTCGTTGCTGGCGGTACGGGTGATGAACCGTGTCGCGGCGCTTGGTGTCGAACTGTCGCTGGCGACCCTGTTTAAATTCCCTACTTTGGCGGCTTTTGCCGAGGTCATGCAGGCCCGGTCTGGTCAACCGGATCCTATTCTACCGGTCATCGTGCCGATATCCCGTGAGGGTGAGCTGCCGCTGTCATTTGCTCAACAGCGCCTGTGGTTTCTGGCACAGCTTGAGGGCGTCAGCGAGACTTATCATATCTCGATGGCTCTGCGCTTATGTGGTCAACTGGATATCATGGCCTGGCAAAAGGCACTGGATACCTTGTTTGCCCGTCATGAAGCGTTACGCTCTGTCTTTGTCTCTATTGAAGATCAGCCACAAGTGCAGCTGTTGGCACCGGATAGCGGCTTGCTGCTGTCTCAACATGACCTGCGTGGGCTCCCGGATGCGGAGGGGGTTCTTGAGCGTCTGTGTGCCGAGGAAGTTCGTGCGTCATTTAACCTTGACCGTGGCCCGCTGATCCGCGCCGGTCTGATCCGGCTCACCGATGACGAATACCGGTTCCTGCTCATTCAGCATCACATTGTTTCCGATGGCTGGTCTGTCGATGTGTTGATACGTGAACTGAGCGCACTCTATACGGCGTTTTTGGCCGGGCAACCGGATCCGCTGCCTCCTTTGGCGATTCAATACCCGGATTACGCCGCCTGGCAGCGTCAGTGGTTGCTGGCGGAACGGACCCAAATGCAATCCGACTATTGGCGTGCGATATTGGCTGACGCACCGGTTCTGCTGGATTTACCCACTGACCGGCCCCGTCCGCTGGAGCAGTCATTTGTTGGGCATACCGTGCCGGTTAATCTGGATACGGCATTGACGACCGCGCTTAAACGCCTGAGTGAGCAACACGGTGTCACGTTATTTATGACACTGTTGTCTGCCTGGGCGGTGGTCCTGTCGCGTCTGTCAGGTCAGGACGATGTGGTGATTGGCACACCGAGTGCAGGCCGCAGTCGTCAGGAAGTGGAGTCACTGATCGGATTCTTTGTCAATACGCTGGCGTTGCGTGTTGATTTATCGGGTGAGCTGACGGTGACGGAGTTGCTGGCGCGGGTGCGACAGACCGCTTTAGCGGCCCAGGAGCATCAGGATTTACCGTTTGAGCAGGTGGTGGAAATCGTGCAGCCGCCGCGCCAACTGGCGCATACGCCGTTGTTCCAGGTAATGTTTGCCTGGCAAAACAATGAGAACACGGCCTGGCAGTTACCGGGGCTGGCTGTGTCACCGGTCGATCAGGTTTCTGAGATTGATATTGTCAAATTTGATCTTGAGCTGAATCTGTCAGAACAAGAGGGTCGGATTGTCGGTGCGTTGAGTTATGCCACTGCCCTGTTTGATCAATCGACGATAGAGCGGCAGGTGGGATATCTGCACGCGGTGTTGCAAGAGATGGTCACTGATGCTCAACAGCGGATCGGGGAAATTGATATCCTGGCATTGTCGGAGCGCAGGCTGTTGCTGGAAACCTGGAACGCGACGGAAACCCCTTATCCTGACGCGCTATGTATTCATCAATTGTTTGAGCAACAGGTCGAGAAAACCCCTGACGCTATAGCGTTAGTGTATGAAGAGCAAACTCTCAATTATGCCGAATTAAATACCCGGGCTAACCGGCTGGCCCATCAGCTGATTGCGCTGGGGGTAGAGCCGGACCAGCGGGTGGCGATTTGCGTATCACGTTCACCGGCAATGGTGGTCGCGGTATTGGCGGTGCTGAAAGCCGGTGGCACCTATGTGCCACTGGATCCGGTCTATACCGGGGAGCGTCTGACTCATATTCTGACCGATGCGGCCCCGGCTATTTTGCTGGCGGATAATACCGGACGTGATGCTCTGGACGAGAAAACGTTGGCTGCGCTGACTGTGCTCGACCCGAATACCTTGCTTGATCAACCGGACAGTAATCCACAGGTCCCGGTGCTGACTGCCCGACATCTGGCGTATGTGATTTACACCTCTGGCTCGACGGGGACGCCGAAGGGGGTGATGGTCGAGCATCGTAATATCTTGCGTTTGTTTGAAGCGACTGAATCCTGGTATCACTTTAACCGGCAAGATATTTGGTGCCTGTTGCATTCCATCGCCTTTGATTTCTCGGTATGGGAATTGTGGGGAGCGCTACGTTACGGTGCAAAACTGGTTCTGGTGCCACACGCGATCGCCCGTTCACCTCAGGAGCTGCATCAATTTGTGTGTCAGCACGGTATCACCGTGTTGAATCAGACGCCGAGTGCTTTCAAAGCCTTTATTGCCAGTTATGTCGATAACCCATTACCGGACCAGTTGCGTTATATCATCTTTGGGGGAGAAGCCCT
>NZ_JBHFKZ010000113.1:0-3072 GCF_042879375.1 Photorhabdus sp. RM323S | reverse complement strand
CGGTTGACAAAGCGTTTGGACAGCAGGGTGATCCAGTTAATGCCCCGGATGGAATGTTCATACTGTAATTTAGCTGTGTGCACTGCGGAGTTCACTTGCAGGGAAGGATAGCGCTGTGCTAACTGGTACTCTAAAGGAAAGTAATCGTAGAAGTCGTTGGGTAAAACCAGACAGTAACCACAATCCCCACTGTCAGGTTCAAGCTGTTCACACAGAAAATTCAGCCAGGCCATAAAGCGAGCCATACCCTCTTGTTCCTTTAGATAATCCCAGGGCAGCACCAAACTCAGGTAGGAGCTGTCATCGTCACCATCAATTTCTCGGGAATCCAGATAATGCATCAGATAGTGAGGAGCTTCATAGAGATTTTTAGCGTCACTAACATCCCAGCCAGAAAACTGGTTTTTTTTCTGATTAAGGATGCCTTCTTCGACTTTAGCAATGTTTTCCGGTGAATATTTTTTTAGCCCTTTCAGCTCATGACAATGAAAACGCAGGTGAGTGCCAAACTCTTCGCGAAAGCGGCGATAGCAGGCCAGAATGCGTTGCTTTTTCTCCTGAGTGTAACCCTGTTTAAAAAACAGGGTTATCGAGATACCCAAGCGGGAAACAGTCAACCCATCGCCATTGAGGAAGGTAAACGCAGCCAGTTGTGATCTCAACTGGGCAAAATAATCCAAAGTTTTCATATTTCTCTCCTTTCATTATGAAGCACTGGCGAATGTCACACTCGCCAATATTGCCAGGACAGCGGCTAATGCGGCGGCGCTGACCGCTGCGGCAGCAGTTAAAATTTCCACCAGTGCAATCAGCGCCGCAGCGACGGCAAGGGTGACGAGAATAACAACGGCAACACCGGCAATAATTACCACGACTTCCAACATGCCTTCACCCACCTCTTTAAATATTTGCATCCAGCTAATACTTTTTAGCTCTTCCAGGGTGATATCCGAACCCTGTTGCACGGTCTGCCATTGGGCTTTTATCTCACCCTCAGTCCAGGTCACAATTTTCCCCGTCTGTTCATTGACCCAGGAAAACGCGTAACTGACCTGATGGCTTATCGGGTCAATAATTTCTTCACACACCCACTTGCCCGCTTGATTGAACCAGAGACCAAACTGAGCAAGGAGCTCCCGGGTACTGTCACGGACATAATGCAATCCATTTTCGGCCAGACCAGCCACCTCCTGCCCGAGGACAACCCAGTCTTCATAGCTGGGTAAAAAAGACCAGGGGGAGGTACTGATAAGTGGGAGTTTTTTGGTCAGAGGTTGAGGAATGGTCCCCGGTACGCCCTCTTCGGGTGGAACGGGTAAAGCTTCATCATCAGGAGGAAAACCGGGTGGTAGCGGGGCCAACGGTATCGGATTTTTATAATGCTGGGAACCGGGTTGGTAATGTTTTCGCCATGCCTCATCATACTGTTTTTGCTCTTCTGTGCGGCTATCATCGATACGCAGCACCCCAAAGCGGTCTTCGGTTGCAATCTGAATGTAATCAATTTGTTGCCCTTTACTGAGGGAATCCCCCGGAAATTTCACCTCAATCAACATTTTTAGATTATCGGGGTGCACAGAACCATCGAAGTAGGTGGCATTTCTGCCCGGCCAGCGGAGCGCTTCATCCTTAACCAGAATAATATCGGGCCGACGGATACCAACAACCCCAAATTTCTCCGCATCGGCGGCAGGAGGCCGGGCGAACGGATTACTGGATTGCGGTAAATTATCACCATAACGCTGCTTAGAGATTTGACTGGTCGCCAGCATAGGCAGAGGAGCGTCCTTTTTCCCTCTGATAGCAAACACCACTTCTGCCTTATAAGGCCACAGGAAATCGTGCTTATACTCTTCAACTTTGATTAATCCGCTCATGACAATCTGTTTAAGAAAGCGAATCGCCCCCAGTTTAGTGATAATCATTGCCGGCAGTCGCTGGGCATATTCGGCTTTTTCCGCCAGATAGCAGGGATCTTCATCAGCGGGAAAGACCCCTATTTCCATCGTGCAATTAATTGAGGTCACGGCTGGGCACATCTTGCCGTTGTTGGATATTGCCATACTTATTTCTCCTTAAACTCCATCACATATTCTACCGGGGTGTTACCACTGACCCGGTATAAGGTTTGCTTCGGTTTCGGCGGGGCTTCTGGTGAATCCAGTTGCAGATTTTCTTCTTCCTCACTTTGTATGGTGACGGTTCTGCCCAGCGCATCGGTTTTACCAAAGGTAATCTGACCGCTGTTGTTGGTGATGGTATAGAGGGTATTCACCAGCGGCTTACCGCTCTGCTCACTGAGCAGGGTATAGCGGGCAGAATAGTCAAACAGCGCATCGGCGGATTTCTTTCCGGTGATATGGTCAGACATGGTGATACTGACCCCTTCAATACGGATATTCCCCATTGGGTCAATGACTATCTGCCCGCCCGCATTCCCAATCGTAATTTGCCCGCTTTCAGAGTTCAGAGTGATATGTTTACCCACGGTAATTTGCTGGTTATCGGTGACGTTCAATTGATGGCTTTTACCAATTGAAATAGCTTGCTGGCCTTGAATGGTCACCGTTTGATTTTTGCTAACTTCCAGCGTCTGGAAGCCCTGCACAGCTTCGTCATCATCGTGTTTAATTATCACCGTGCGGTTATGCGCAACGTCTGTTTTCTGGTCATGGTTTATCTGCGTGGTTTTATCCCGGAGAACCTGCGTATTCATATCCCGTTGTGCATGAATAAACACTTCCTCGCTGCCGTTTTCATCCTCAAAACGCAATTCGTTAAAGCCATTTCCTTTGTGGGTTTTGGTTCTGAATGTGGTACGGGTCTTTTCCGCCGGTAAATTCAACGGCGGACGGTTAAGCGCGTTATAGGTGCATCCGGTAATAATCGGGCGGTCAATATCACCGTTGAGGTAGGAGATAATCACTTCCTGACCGACTCGCGGTGTCGCCAGAAAGCCAAATCCGTTGCCATTCCAGCCTTGTGCCACCCGTACCCAGCAGGAAGCCTGGTCGTCCGGCGCGTCATAGCGGTTCCAGTGGAAGTGAACGCGAACCGCCCCCTCTTTATTGA
>NZ_JBHFKZ010000112.1:0-3134 GCF_042879375.1 Photorhabdus sp. RM323S | reverse complement strand
CGCAAACATAAGCGTCTTCGTGGACACCGCCGACGCGCCAGTCACTGGCTGGCGCGTATGGCGCGGAAGGAAACAAGGCTGTTTGCACACTGGCCGCTGCTATGGGGGCAGGCTTCAATGGGAAGAGCCGGATGAGCTGAGAGGTTCATGTCCGGTTCTGTGAGCACCTGAGGGGGCGGTTCCCGCGGGTGACTCGACCGGTACTGGGCTTCCAGAAACATCAGGATGCTCGGGCGTGCCAATTCCTGCTACAACGACGTCTGATGCAGTTTAGGTTGAAGGTACATCCAGCGAAAACCCGGCTGGTACGATTTGGCCGCTTTGCGTTAAAGCAATATGAGGAGCGGCCGGAAAGGGGCAAACCGGGGACGTTTAATTTTCTGGGATTTACGCATTATATAGGACGATTACACACGGGCAAGGATGCGGTGATGCGCAAAACCCAACAAAAACGGCGTCAAACACAACTGAAGCGAATAAAACAGGGGCTGCGGCAACGGGCTGCACAACCGCCCGGAAGAAACGGGACGATGGCTTGGTAGAAGGGCACATCAATGACTATGGTGTCCCCTTCAACAGCAGAGCATTGTGTCAATTTGTGGAAGAAGTGAAGCGGATGTGGCTGAAGTCACTGAAACGGCGAAGCCAGCGGCACAAAATGACGTGGTCGCGTTACAGTCAACGGGTGAATAAATGGATACCGTTCCCCCGAATTGTGCATCCTTATCCTTTGCAGCGCTTTTACGCCAAACACCCGAGGTAGGAGCCGGATGCGTTAGTCGCGCACGTCCGGATCTGTGCGGGGGGTAGCCGGTAACGGCTATTCCTACCGCGACCGTTTTTTTCAATGAAATAAGAAGGTTTTATCCTAACTATCATCAAAAAATTCATCTTATTGTGGATGGTGCAGGTTACAACAAAGCGCATCTTGTGAAGGATTGGGCTTATGTTAGCAATATTGAGTTACATTACCTTCCGCCATACAGCCCAAATTTAAACCCGATAGAGCGATTATGGAAGGTCATGAATGAACATGTTCGAAATAACCGTTATTTCGCTAATAAACATGAATTTCGAGACAACGTATTCAAATTTTTCACCACAACGCTACCTGATATAGCGGACTCGTTGACGTCTAGAATTAACGACCATTTTCAGGTGCTAAAAACTGCATCTTGAAGTTTCTTGGGTATAATCAAATAATTTATTATAAAAATCATCCTTTTCCTTATTCTGTTTTAGCATAGAAATAATCCGGTATAAACAATATATACCGGATTATCACACTAATATTAAATTATTCAATATTGATTAATACATCTGTATTACAACACCTCCCTGTCACAATTGATTGCCAACACCCTATTCATAGCCTGCGCTAAAGCCGCTTTATTTTCATTCTCCTCCAATAAACTAAAATGGTTACCCGGTATCGCAATCAACTTAAGCGAAGTATCAGATATTATCTGCGCCCAGCCTAGCGACGGTTCTATATTTAACGATTCTGGTTCTTCATCCGCAATAAAAGAGGAGGAAGGTTCTATCGCATAAAATTGATGCAACGTTACCGCTAGTCCTTGCGGCTCATAATTTCCGACTATTTGCGCATAACACTCTATCTGCTCCCAACGTTTTGCGATTAAATCAGCGCGCAGATTGACCGGGTATAACGCCAACTCCTGTGCTGCTTCAATAAACTGGACTAAATTCAGCTCATTGATTCGCTGGTACAACGCTGCTATCTCCTCAGTGTGTTCTTCCCCAAATTGCCTGGCCAACTCGGTAAAGAACTGATGTTTAGGCTGCACAGGCTGTTCGCTGACATAATGAGGTGCCGGCGTATCAATCAATCCCAGGAAGTTCACCGTCTCACCAGTATGCAAAAGCTGCTGGGCAATGGCATAAGCCAATATGCCGCCGGAAGAGTAACCACATATCCGATACGGACCCTCCGGCTGAACCGCTTTCATCAAGCTGATCATTCTGGCTACGTGTTCTTCCATCGTTGACATCGGTTCTTCACTGATGGATGACCAGGGAAGGGCATAAATCGGATAGCTTGACTGGATATGTTGAGCCAGCCCGAAGACATAGGAATGGTCCCCCAATCCACTGGGAACAAAGAACAGCGGCAATTCCGTTCCAGCCATTCGCACCGATATGGCGCTGCTTTGCGGTTGAGACAATAAATCTGACGTGATTTTAGATGCCAGTTCAGACAGCACCGGGAATTGGAATAAAGCATTTAATGTGCAAACCAAACCACAACTGGCGGCAAGATTTGTCATTCGCATGGCAAGCAGAGAATGACCGCCCAGCGTGAAGAAACTGTCATGCCGGCTGACTTGCTCAACCCCCAGCAACTCACGCCAAATAGCTGCCAGTGCAATTTCCGTTTCCCCTTGTGGCGCAGCATAAACCTGATGGGCAAACGCGTCATTATCCAGCGCCGGCAGCATTCGACGATCCAGCTTACCGTTCGGGGTCAACGGAAGTGCATCCAGCCGCACAAAGGCCGACGGTACCATATAGTCAGGTAAAGTTGCACTCAGGTGAGCACGCAGGCTATTCGCCAGCCCCTCATCCGTTTGCACCACAACATAAGCGACCAGACGCTTATCCTGCGCTTCTCCCAACACCAACACCACCGATTCACGTACCGCCGGGTGTTCTATCAGCCGGGCTTCAATTTCCCCCGGCTCAATGCGGAAACCGCGGACTTTAACTTGCTGGTCGTTGCGGCCCAGGAATTCCAAGTTGCCATCCGGCAGGTAACGAGCTAAATCCCCGGTACGGTACATACGAGCACCCGGTCGATCACTAAACGGATCAATGAGGAAACGTTCAGCGGTCAATTCTGGCCGATTCAGGTAACCACGAGCGACAGCGACTCCCCCAATGTAAAGTTCACCAGTGACACTCATTGGGACAGGTTTCCCGTAGGTATCGAGAATATAAATTTGGGTATTGGATATTGGGCGGCCAATCGGTACGTTATCGGCAAAACAGCTCAGATGGTTGATATCAAACACGGTACAACCCACGACGGTTTCGGTTGGGCCATACTCGTTGATGATGCGTGATCCAGGCGATAATGTTTGCCAAAGTGCAATAGTGGAACTGGGTAGTGTCTC
>NZ_JBHFKZ010000111.1:0-3253 GCF_042879375.1 Photorhabdus sp. RM323S | reverse complement strand
CGACTGAAAGCCTTACAAGGCACCAAAGCCGCCCTCAGTGGGGTCCAGGCGGTTCAGGCCGCCCGACTGGCCGATGCCAAAGGCGGTGACAACAAAACCAACAACAACTTGGTGGGTATCAACCTGTCCTACGGTAGCTAGTCCTCCCGTTCAGAGCAGAAACAGTACCAGACTACTCAACAGGGCAGCAGCCTGACCACTGGGGATAACCTCAATATCACCGCTACCGGCAACGACACTCCTGACCAGAACGGCGATATCCGTGTTCAGGGCGGTCGGTTACAGGCAGGCAAAGACCTGCAACTCAATGCCAACCGGGATATCCAACTGATCTCCAGCCAGAATACCGAACAGACCACTGGCAAAAACAGCAGTAGCGGCGGCTCACTCGGCGTAGGCTTCACAGCCGGGCCAGGCGGCACAGGTTTGAATGTCTCTGCTAACGTCAACCACGGCAAAGGCCGTGAAAGCGGTGACGGCGTCAGCCATAACGAAACCACCGTGGATGCGGGGCAAACCGTCACCCTCAATGCCGGCCGGGATGCCACCC
This sequence comes from Photorhabdus sp. RM323S, assembly GCF_042879375.1. Lineage (NCBI taxonomy): Bacteria > Pseudomonadati > Pseudomonadota > Gammaproteobacteria > Enterobacterales > Morganellaceae > Photorhabdus > Photorhabdus sp. RM323S. Next base: position 2,703 of record NZ_JBHFKZ010000111.1, on the reverse strand, counting down.
TCAAAGGTGCCCAGGTCAGTGGCGAACATATTACCACCGACGTAAAACGCAACCTGACGCTCACCAGCGAGCAGGACAGCAACCGCTACGATATGAAGCAGCAGAACGTCAGTGCCGGTGCCAGTGTCACGGTCGGCCCTCAGACTGATGGGACAGTGAGTCTCAGTATTGGCCGCGATAAAATCCACAGCAACTTTGACTCCGTGCAGGAACAGACCGGGCTGTTTGCCGGCAAAGGCGGTTATGAGGTGAAGGTGGGTGAACACACTCAGCTTGACGGTTCGGTGATTGCCAGTACCGCCGATAAAGACAAAAACACCCTGGAGACCGGTACCCTGAGCTTCGGGGATATTCAAAACAAAGCGGATTTCAAAACCGAACACCGGAGCGCCGGATTCAGCACCGGCGGACCAATAGGCAGCTCATTGCTGAGTAATCTGGCCTCCAATACCCTGGGGGGCGCGAATAAAGAAGGCCATGCCCAAAGTACCACTCATGCTGCCGTTAGTGACGGCACGATTGCTCTCCGGGATAAGGACCATCAACAGCAGGATATCACTACCCTGAGCCGTGATACGGATAATGCCGGCAATGCGTTAAGTCCTATCTTTGATAAAGAGAAAGAGCAGAAACGACTGAGACAGGCGCAACTCATTCGGGAAATCAGCGCACAGGTAATTGATATTGCCGGTACCGAGGGGTCTATTATCGCCACCAAAGCCGCCAACGCGAAAATGGCGAATATCAACGAGCAGGACAAAGCGGATGCCAGAGCGAAATTGGCGAAAACCAGTACTCTCCCCCCAACAGAGGATGACATCAAAAACCAAATCTACAACACGGCTTACAATCAGGCACTGAATGATTCCGGCTTTGGTACCGGCGGTAAATACCAGACTGCCTTACAGGCTGCAACGGCAGCCATTCAGGGGCTGGCTGGAGGTGATATTGGTCAGGCACTGGCGGGAGGGGCTTCACCGTATCTGGCCGGGGTGATTAAGGATATGACCACCGACCGGCAAACCGGTAAAGTGGATATCGCGACCAATACGCTGGCCCATGCGATTCTGGGAGCTGCGGTTGCGGAAGCCAGTGGGAACAGTGCATTGGCGGGTGCTGCGGGTGGGGCTTCCGGTGAACTGGCCGCCCAGGCACTGATGAAGCATATTCATGGTGAAGATGTTAAAGTCAGTGACTTAAGTGAAGAGGAAAAGCAGACTATCAGCACCCTCTCCACTCTGGCGGCGGGTCTGGCAGGTGGAATTGCCGGTGACTCTACCGGAAGCGCCGTTACCGGGGCACAGGCTGGGAAGAATGCGGTGGAGAATAACTTCCTGAAAGCAGGTCAGATCACCTCATGGTTGGAAAAATATAAAGCATCATCTACTGATGAAGAAAAGAATCGCTTAATTGAGGTTGCCAGTAAAGCTGATCAAGATCAGCAACAGAAAGCTATTGAAACTAAGATTTCAAAAGATTATCTGATGAAACAACAGGAAGAGTTGATCAAGCTTATTCAATCACCAAATTGTGACGCTAACTGTACAAAATTAACAGAATATAGCCTTAACCAGATTAGCCCAGTAATTGATAATTACGATACATTGCAGAAAAGCAATAATATCCCACGGGCAGTAATTGCAACAATTTCTCTAGCCTTACCGACATTAGCTAAAACGGCTACACCTGCTGTTACTAATTGGATTGGAAGTACGACTATTGCAAACAGAGCTATAGGTGTAGGTACTACAGGCTTAGCCAACCTGGGAATGCAAGGTTACAACATCTACAACAATCCTCAAGAAAACTTTAGCTATACCAGTTTCGGGACATCTTTGATTACAGGCGGTACAACGGCAGGAATGGGGTATTGGGGTACTGCTGCAACTAACACATTAGGCGCAGGTGTTTCTAGCGTAATTGATGGAAATTCTCCGTGGTTACCGATGGGAGGGGCGTTTGTAGGATCATCAGTAGGCTATGGAGTGACAAAGGGAACTACTAACTATTTGGATAATAAAATGAATCCTTGGTCAAATGGATTTAAAGAAAGATTCAATTTAATCAATCCTTCGATATCTGCACCACCGTTAGTATCCCCTACTCCTGGCATTGTTGGTAGTGCAGTAGGAGCTGTTGGTTCTGAAACTGCAAATAAAGTAATTATGGATGAGTTAAGTTCTAAGGATAAAAAATGAAATTTATAATCTATTTTTTATATTGGTCTTTAGTTCAGAGCGTAGGTGTGTTCATCACGGTCATGGCGGTAAAATTGTTAGTTAAATTTGTTCTTTATTTTGAAACTGACGTGTTTTTCATCGGTTATAAAGATATTGTTGAGGCTATTGGAATAGGTGTCGTTATAGGGATATTCCTAGGTGGTGTTATTTGTTTGATAAATTATCTTCAACATAAAAGATTTTAGGAAAAGTTTAATGTCGTCATAATGTTAAGAAGATCCCAACTAAAGTGAACTACCCCCCGAAAGTTGGACACCCAATAACCAACAAGTAGGGGGAAATTCTATGTGAAGAGTTACAGTAAGTGTTTACTCACATTTAAGCGAGTACCCATTAACATCACCAGTGCGGAAAACAGTCACACCGCTATCTCCAAAACTGAACAGAAACAAAGCGGTTTGACTGTGGCCCTGTCCGGGACAGCCGGCAGTACCGTGAATACTGCGGTACAAGCCGTCAAAGC
>NZ_JBHFKZ010000110.1:0-3328 GCF_042879375.1 Photorhabdus sp. RM323S | reverse complement strand
GGCGACAGGTACTGTCCTGTCTCTGGCGAATAATACCGGAACCGATTATAAAATAAACCACTTTCTTCGTCTTCATACTGCCCACAAAACCGAAGATTGCAGCTAACCTTCTCCTCTTTCCGGACTGGGACGGTCCAGAACTCCGGTTCGCCTCAGGTGAACAGTCGTCCCGCCCAGGCCAGTTTTCCGGCTTCCGTTAATATTTCTCGTGGGGTTCCCTGATGGTCACTGACCACATAGTGCAGTTGCCCCTGTTCATAACGCGCCGATGGGGTCAGTTTCCCCGGTTCATACAGCCAGTGAAGGCTCTGGTCATAAGCAACCGTGCCATCCGCCAGCACCGGCGTTTCTTCTATCAGCTGGTCGCCGCTCCACAGGTAATCGTAACCGATAATCGCCGTTGGTTTCAGTGTCAGGTCCGGTAACCCGTCCAGCCACCGTTGCAGGTTGGTGGCCTCCAGCCTGCTGTCCACTTCCTTGCGTTTGCTGATACGTCGGCCAAAGGCATCATAGCGATAACGCCAGCGGGTCCCCTCCGGGGTGATAAATTCGGTCAGCTGGTTATGCGCATCCCAGTGGTAACAGAATGTCCTGGGCTGGTAGCCATATTTATGAATCGTTTTTTCCGTCATTCTGCCGTTTTCATCATAACGAAAGGCATTATCGGCCCGGCGAGCCGTCCGCCCTGACTGATACTCCGGGTATTCCTTAAGGACCGGCTGACTCATATCTTCCGGTATCCGCTGGTAGTGACCGATATTCTGGTTAGCGTCATAAATGAACTGCTCTTCACGCGCCCAGGGGGTGCCGCTAAAGATAGCCAACACCACCTGGTCATTGGCGTTATACCCGTAACGGGTTTCCTCCCAGTGGCCGTCTTTGATGCATTCGACGTTGTTCGCTTGCGTGTAATACCAGTGACGGTTCACTTCACTGCCGAACGGCGGATGATGCGGGTCGGCTTCCTGCAACGCCTGCCTGAACAGCGCTGAACTGCGCCCGACAGCCTGATGGGCCAGCAGTCCGGTCGCCGTGTGATATTGCGCCTGAATAAAACCCGCATCACTGCTGCGCACGGTTTCCTGTCCCAGAGCGTCATAGTGAATATGCAGCGGCGTGTGGCCCGCCACGCCAAAACGGGTGACCTGACCGAGCGGGCCATAATCCCAGCGCAGGGCCGGCAGGGTGTCTCCCTGCCGGCTGACCGGTAAGCCACTCAGGGGATCCCATTCGTGAGTCACCGTCCGCCCGTTAATTGTCTCTGCCGTCAGGTTGCCGGATCCATCGTATTCAAATTCCACCACCACATCCGGGTTGGTGGCGCGGATAAGCTGGCCGGTAGCGTTATAGTCATATTCCGTGACCGAGACCAGCTGACACTGTTCATCTTCTTCCTGCCAGATTTCCTGCCGGGTCAGGTGGTCTTCCGGGGTGTAGCACCAGCGCAGCAGCTGATTATTCGGGTAACGGGCGATGATTTTACGTCCTGCCCTGTCGTACTGATATTGGATCGTGCGCCCGGTAAAATCGGTTTCCCCGATAATCTGCCCGGCCCGGTCGCGGGTGTAACGGTAGGTTTCCCCGGTGGCGTTAGTCACTGTGGTCAGGCGGGTTAGCTTGTCGTAGGCAAAGGTGAGGGTGGTGCCATCCGGCTGGGTGACGCCGCTCAACAGGTCGAAAGCGCCGTAACGGTAGCGGGTCACTTTGCCTTCGCCGTCCGTGACCGCAGACACGCGTCGTTCGCTGTCATAGTCAAGGGTCTGGCGGACGCCGTCTGGCCGGTGGATTTCACTGATACTGCCCGCCGGGCTGGCATGAAAGGGGCTGTGGTGATAACGGGTCTGCTGATGCAGCGCATCGGTGACAGACAGGAGTCGGCCCAGGCCGTCGGAAGCCAGTTGCGTGGTATAACCGTTCGGGGCGATCACTTCGGTTAATTGCTGCTGTTCATAGCCGTAACACCAGGTGCGGCCATCGGGCAGGACATGGCGCAGGATTTCCCCGTGCTCCCCGTGGCGGGACTCTTCCCGCCGGCCCTGCGGGTCGATCACTGAGTCCAGATTACCCCGGTCGCTATAGTGAAATCGCCAGTTTTTTCCGTCCGGCTGCGCAACCCCGGTCAGCTGACCGTATTCGTTGTAGTGGTAAGCGGTACTGTCTCCGGTCGGGGCAGTGAACCGCAGCAGTTCCCCGTACGGGCTGTATTCCAATGTGGCAGTCCGGCCCAGCGGGTCGGTTTGTGCGATTTTGTGGCCAAAGTCCCACTGGGTCAGGGTTTCATGGCCGAGCGGGTTCACTTCGCGGGTCACCAGGCCATCGGCGTTGTATTCGTAGCGGGTACAGCCCCCTTCGGCATCAAAATAGGTGGTGACGCGATGGGCGTCATCATAGTCAAAACGGTCCTGCCAGTAGCCCTGCGGGGTGGCGGTGGCGATTACCCGGCCCGCTTTATCATAGTGAATGGTGACATCGGTCTGGTCGGTGTCATGCCAGCGGGTCATGTAGCCCGGCGCGCTGTATTCATGCCACAGGTGGTGAAACTGAAACGACTCGCATTCCGCCAGGTAACCCTGATGGTCATAGCGGCAGGTGACCAGCCGCTGGCGCTGCCCCTGGTACAGCCAGTCAATGGCGGTCAGTCGCCGCTGGTCATAATGCAGCACCAGTTTCGCGCTGTCGGCATGGACGATATCCGCCAGGCACCCGGTCTCATCGTAACGAAATACGGTCCGGTTGCCGTTGCGGTCCGCTATCGTTGACAGGCAACATTTATCGTCCTGCTTCTGCGCAAAACTCAGGGTGTGCTGGGTGCGGCGGTTAAACAGGTGCAGTTCCCCGCTCAGTTGCCCGTACAGCAGATAATGCCCGGCATACAGGTTGACCGAGAAGACGTTTTCTGTCGGGGTATGAAAGGTGTAAATCACGCCTTCGCCGTCGGTGAAATGCGTCTCCTCGCCATCGCGCCTCAGGTGCTGCGACCAGTCGTCCGCCCATTGGGGGCCAAAGAGGCCGGAGAAGCTGGCGGTCGAGCGGTAGACCCGGTTCAGGGCCAGCGGCAATACGCCGGGCAGGGCGAGCACCGGCCAGACTTGCAGGAAGTCGCCGGTTGACACATCCACCGGTTCACCGGCATGGGGGGTTGTCTCGGTTGACTTGCCGGTTTTTTTCACTGAGGGAGCGGGTTCGGCCCCGGATTTCCCTTTCCCGGCGTGGCCTTTTCTGCCGAGCGGCAGCGGCAATGCGCCGGCAATGGCAATCAGCCAGCGCAGGTCTTTATTGCTTTCGGTCAGGATAGTCAGGGCATCACCGGTTTCGGCGGTCACGGCAA
>NZ_JBHFKZ010000109.1:0-3352 GCF_042879375.1 Photorhabdus sp. RM323S | reverse complement strand
TTGGGGGTAATATTCTTCGCGGCTGATAATTCTGCTTTTGGCGTCCAGCTCCAGCACGCTGCTGCCAATCAAATTGTCATAACTGTAACGTATCTGATCCCTGTCTTTATCACCGGGATTGACTTTTTCCCAGAGCAGCGCCCGCACTTGTGCGTGTCCTGCTTTTCCAATTGTGATCACTTGTAGGTTTTCGGTTGTTTTTGTACCTGATTTTGTTGTCCGCAGTTCCAGTCCGGGCAGGTAAACCACCCGTTGTTGCTGTGTGCTGTTAGCTGTCTGTTGTTCACTGACTTTTAGCACCCGCATTGCATTTGCGCTGTAGCGGTACCATTCTTTATCTGCCGTGCTATGGTTACGGTCGATCATTGTGACCTGTTGTAATTCACCTCTCTGATTCCAGCTCAGGTTTTGCCCCGTTTGCAGCGATATCTGATGTCCACCGGCATCGAATTGAGCATCCACATCTTCTGGCATCAGCCGCTTCTGTCTCAAGATAGCCCGATTGCTACGGTTGGATACGGTGATTTCTTTAGTATAAGTATTCTGGGTAGCTACGGAGCTATGTTGGATTTGTGTCAGGTTATTACTCCAGTCATAACGGTAGGTACGAACATATTTGGTGTAGATATTGTCATCAGAGGAAAGAGGGTCGATGAGTGTGGAAAATCGGCGACTTTGCTGACTAATATTTGCTGCCTCGCGGCCGGTAGATTCGATGAGCTGATATAAGGAGTCGTAGGTGTAGGTGTTTTTGGCTGTCACTTTCTGATTACGCCAGAAGCGGCTTGCCTCGGCACTATTATGAATATTGACCACATTGCCTACTGGGTCATATTCATAGCGTAAAGCTTGTAGTAGTTGCTCACTAAAGGCGAACTTTTTCGGGCGTTGGATGATGATATTGGTTAATCGTTGGGTTTCTGGTTCATAATAATATTTCGTAGCGACGCCGTTACCATGCTCTTCACGCAGCTTCTGACCTGTTTCCGAATAGATCAGGGATTTGACGATTATTTGCTCTGATTGCCCGTTGAGCGTTAACCAACTGCTTTTCAGTTGCCCTGTGACATCATACGCCAGACGTTGCCTATTTTCTTTGGCGTCAATTTGTATTAAAGGGGCACCGGTAGCATCAGTGGTGTTTTGTGTGGTGTAAATATCATTCTCTAATTTATTCAGCCAGGCTGATCGGCTATCACCGCTCCAGTCAGGCATTTGATCATCTTTCAACAATTGCAGTGACTGGGACAGGAGCGTACCGGTCAGAGACAAGCTACTGCGTTGATTCAGCCCGGTAGTGTCATAGTGACGTATATACTGACCAACCAGATTAAGGTTTTTTTGTGCCAGGGAATGCCCGGCCCAGATAAAACGTTCGGTAACCCGAGGAGCTTTTTCATCAGCGGATTGTTCACTGATTGACAGTAGGCGGCCAGGCAATGAGTTGTCTTCATATTGCCAGGTCTGCGTCACACCTGTTGCGTTTATGCTTAGAACCGGGCGATCTTCAATATCTCTCAGTGTCACGGTACATCCGGCATCGGTGCTTATCATGCGCAGTACCGTGCCTGTCAGATCGTATTGCCGGTAGAAATTAGGTTGCACGGTATTGTTTTTTTGCATCAGGTCATATAGGCGGGGGTCAATGCTTTGGGTCAGATTTCCGTGTAAATCATACTGATGATGAGAAATTCTTATATCGGTATCGTCGCCAGCTTTGGCTCGGTGGAAAACGATTTCCCGCACGGTCAGCCCCCGGTTGTCCAATACATTTACCGTGGGAGTGCCAGCATATACGGTTGGATCGAAGGTGAATGTCATTTTATGTTCCTTAGATTTGGTGAGGATCTTAAATGAGTGAAAAGGTAAACTCTTTCCCGATTGTATCCCTTTATCTATTCGTTATATTTGTAGATGTTAAAATAGTCATGAGATTTTAGCTTTAATTCAGCGCGTATATACTAAATAAGTATCAAGAGTTGTTGTGATGTAACTTATTTTATATTTCATGATGATGAGATATAAGATTTATTGACATAATGGCACTTTGTTTCCAAACAAGGTGCCATTATAAATCGTTTATTTAATCAAATACTGTTTTATATTGGAGATTCTTGCGACGTTTCATATCGAGATAATGTTAATGAAAAATTACTTCCTGCACTTGTCACTTTTCCGGTAATAACATTGATTGGAGATGACAATATCCCAGAGCAATTATGGCAAGCAGCAAAAGCATCCCCGGCTTGTTCTGTTGTCAGTCGCTGTGTAAAGATGGATGATTTCAATATATCTTTCATATAATCCTTGATGTTGTTGCTAGCAGATCTATTATTATTTTCATCGCATGAAATGAATAAATCATTAAGTGATAGTACCTCTGCATGCAAACCAGCAATACCCGCCATCGTGGGTAATATGTTTTCATTTTTAGTGAGATGATCTCTAATTAGGGATTCTGTTATTGGATGTAAAGTTTTTTTTGCTTCTGTATACATATCCTTGATCCCAGAAATAAAGTCTTCAATATTATTGATCTCGTAACAATTCGCTTCATTTGTAAATCGCAGTAGAATTTTCCATTTTTTTTCTTCTTCTTCTTCTTTTTCTTTCTCCATTAAAGTGTTATTAATAAATAACTTATTAAGTTCTTGCATATCTGAAATTTTTTTATTGTTCTTAATATAGTTTTCGATCATGGTTTTTTTATCTTCTTTTTTTTGTCCTTTTTTCTCTCCTTTTTTATTTTTCTTCTTAACTTCCTTGTTTTTTTCAGCTTCTTTATTTTCTTCAATCTTTTTCATTGATATTGACATAGTCGGTCTTTTTATTAGTTCAATACCAGGAAATAGCTTGCCATCTGCTAAGTTTTTATTATTGTCTTTTAGGTTAACAAATCCGTCTTTATATTTATAATTAGATTCTTTTATATCTCCAATCTCATATCCTGCATGAGCAGCGGTTTTTTTTAAATAATTTACATCATTATTATTAATGATTTCTCTCGTTTTCTCAGTAAATATTGTAGAATAAAGATCCTTTTTTAAATTTTTATCGGTTGACACTATCGCTTTTTTATCAGGAAGTTCCAGATGTAATGTATCTAATATGGTCATATTTGAATTTTTATCTCTGGAACGAGTTCTTTTAATTGTTTTTTCACGAGTATCATGTGTTGGCATTTTTAAACTCCATTATTTAATGGTTGAATTTTATATATACATTGACATATGATTAATTAGAGTTTTATTTGGAAAAATAATCTTTATGCTGTTTTTCTCAATAACAGTGTTCTGATTATTTTTTATGTTAAGATAATATAGGTAGATTCACTTTAGCAAGAGTGATATAC
>NZ_JBHFKZ010000108.1:0-3545 GCF_042879375.1 Photorhabdus sp. RM323S | reverse complement strand
TGTATACGGGATAATAAATCCCTCAACTCAACCAGTTTCTCTGGTACTGTATTGGTATAAACTCTAGGAGCAATTTGTCGATCCTTGTCATAGCGTGCCGCAGAGCCATTCTTCGCTTCCATTTCCACTTTAATCGCCACGCCATTGCTGTACAGATGAGCTTCCAGTACCCGGACGACATCCGGTACACTTTGATTCTCCATACGTTCAAAAATAATCCCTTTCATCCCTTCGGGGACAGAGTAAATATTTTTTAAATAGGGCATATCAACGGGATATGACGTTTTCATCTGCCGTAACGCTTCTTCCCGTAATTGAATACGTTGTTCAAAGGCAGGTAAATAGATCCGTTGAGTTTCCACCACGTTATCATTCACCCAAACAGCATCATTGACGGTATTATTGTACGCTTCCGGCAAATCAACCAAATACCGACCGATACAGCGGGTTTGTAAATTCGCTAATAGTTTGTCCACAGCTAATTTTTCCTTCTGGTTTAACACAGTATGTAGGGGATAGGGCTGCAACCGGTGCCACAACCCGTAAAACACCAGCATAAGCAGGCTAGCAATTATTATGGCAAGCGTTTTTTTTCTATTCATCAGGATAGGCCAAAGATGTTTGTTTAACAGATTGCGCTATTTTGACAATCGCCCGTAGGGTAAAAAAACGGGTAGCATCGGTATTATAGGCACCTTCATGATCAACCTCCGCCCCCAATATTGAACGCAGACCGCTGGCAGTAAACTTCCCTCCCTCAACTGGCACCGTGCCATCACCGGGCTCTTGCGGATCCGCTATAGCAAAAGTTTGTATTAGAGAATAGTCATTGCCAGGCTTTATTGGATATTTGACACTGCGCATATCTGAAAGCTCCGCATTCATCGGGTCAAATATCGAGCTATTAAATGCCAGTTCAGGATTACCTTTCCGATTAAAATAATCTTTACGTGCTACCCAGCGGACGGTGCCATAAGAGAGGTGTTTCATACTGTTACCATAAAAAGCATAAGTATTGTTGTGATAACAATAAGTTAACCCTTCGATAAAAGGCCGGACTTTTGTCGACAACGTATCATGATATTTATCCCAATCTGCCTGCATTACCGCCCGATTCTTTGCCTTATTTTCCGGGTTAATTAAACGTTCTTCGCATAACCCCCACCACTTATCACGCTGCAAATAGATTTCTTCATAAGGATCACGCTCCGGTAAGCTATAGCGTGTATTTCCATCCTCAATCTTCAACCACCACTTACCGTATCTCAGACCAGGCAATAACTGGAGTGGTCCCGGTGACTGTGCCATCACAGCAGTGAATTGACCGCCATCTTTGCCTATGACTAATCCCGCCAGGCTACCTTCACCTGCTTTCATCCGCTTATAAGCCGTCGGTGCACCAAATGTCGGCATCACACCATGCACAATCCCCAGGAGCCTGTCACTCCCCCCCAATATTTCTGAATAGTGACGTGCCACCAGTCCCCCCATTGAATGCGTGACCAGTATCACCTTCTCACAAGGCTGATGCCGCCGTTTATAGCCCGTAACCACTTGGTCAATATAATCCGCCAACCGGTTTGCTGATTCCACATTAGACTGAAGCCAGTTATACCCCATCGCATGAACCGGAAACTGATACTGATAACTCAGCTTAATTTCATCCCGTGTCAGTCTGGCTTCCCCCATTTCAGCCTGTAAATCCATTAACTCCAGCTGCTGACGCAATGTCTGCTTCCCCGTCTTATTCAACCGGTTGTGCAATAATTCATCCTGATCATCCAGCGCCGACTGAATCCAGGGCAAAAATTCGCCGTAGCTCATATAGGCGACCTCACCCCAACCCCGCTCTTCCCGCGAAGGAAATTTAGTGCCTTCTTTATGATTGTCGTCTACTCTGCCCCGTGAATCGACAACAGTTTTTTCCGGATCAAGCAACTTTTTTCGATCTGCTGCGCCCTTTAAAACCCAATCCTTCAAGGCACCCAAACTGCTGTTTAAACACCAAACTGACGTTCCATTTTTATCCTGCAAATTACTCCCCATCACCCCAGGCAGAAAAATCACCGGAATAACCCGGTTTGGCACCTTATAACAAATCGCCGTCAGGTTCTTTTCACTGGGCGCATTAACTAACGGGTAATACAACCTGCCATGCTCGTCATAAACAGGCTGAACAATAATTTTTTCTGATGAATCGTCCATCATTACTCCTTACCTTCTTTTAAATAGAATTTCATTGCTTCCACCCCTAATTGCTGCTGTTTAGTCACCTTACCATCCGAGCCGGTTGTCGAAGGCTGCTGACTATTGTCCTGATTGTGCAAAAGGCTGCTTTGATGGTTCACCGGTGAGTCATCAAAAGGCCAGAGCACCTGCGGCGTTATAGAAAAATCCGTTGTCTCACGTTGGGAAGCCATCTGATTAAAGCTCTGCCCCCCAAGTTTTTGCCACACCGCCGCCCGCTGGATAATGTTATTGGGTGCCCCACTTTCCACCTGCCCGTTGCCAATACGGATATATCCCCCGCCACAGGCCAGCAAAATCTCCTCTTTGGCACTGATGAACACTTTGCCTTCATGACTGCTCACCGTGATGTCTTTCAATGCCGCCAATCCCATCGCATCACCCTGCGCCTGAATATCTACCCGACCTCGGCTGGCAAACAGTTTGATCCCCAGCTTTTCGGCAAACAGGCTGATCATCCCGCCGGCAGCCACCGTGAATTTTTTCAGCACGCTGAAATCGGTATTTTTCCCACTGGTGGCAATCACATTGTCCCCCGCAGAAAATTGGAGACTTTTCGCCGTCGTCTGAGCAATACCCTCAGGGGCGGAAAGTAACAGCGCCGATTTTCTCAGTTCCGTTAACGTGTCACTCAATAACGCCTTCTGTTGCTGCAAATCCGCTAATTCAGCTTTGGCGATTTCAGCCGCACCCCGTAATGCTTCGGTTAACGCCTGCGCCTGTTGTAACTGACCGATTGCTTCCTGCATTGCCAACACGTCTCCCCCCGCGCTGGCTTGTTTATCCGCACTGATAAACATCCCCTTACCGGCCCGGATCACCCCCCAGTCATCAGTACGCAACTCAAAACCTTCTCCCCGTTTATCCGGGTGTGGTTGCTGACTGTCCACCAGATACCCCAGATTGAGCTGACTCTTACCACCATATTCGGTACTCAGTTTGATGTGCTCCCGACCGCGTTCGTCATCCATCCGCAATTTGTTATTCGCCGGGGTGCGCAGGACATTGCGTTTGTAGTTGAATAAGGTGACGTGATCAGGGTGTTTTGAGTCGTGCAGCGCATGGGCGATATAGGGCCGATCCGGGTCGCCCCCTTCAAATGCGATCGCCACCTCAGTACCGTCCAGCAAGGGCCAGTGAAAACCGTAGGTGTCACCCGCATAGGGGCGAGCCAAGCGCACCCACAGGCTTTCTCCCCCTTTCAACCATTCCGCCCGGTCAAAATCAAACGCCACCCGGTACAACCCGTCTTTATCAATATCCCCGTACCGGTCGTTCACGACGGTGCTGCTCACCCT
>NZ_JBHFKZ010000107.1:0-3632 GCF_042879375.1 Photorhabdus sp. RM323S | reverse complement strand
GGCCGGCAGCAGGACGGGAGGATTAAAGCGGATTTTCTGCGTCGGGTACATTTGTATGGCGCCCGGTACAGCCATACGCCAACCGCAGATGGTTTGTATGTTGTGATGCGTGTGATTGCTGATGATGGTGACAACGTGCCTACACTGACACAATTAGGTTTTTTGCCGCAGCAAATCAAACGGGTTTCCCGTATTTTGCAACTGCCGGAGGGCCTGATGGTGTTATCGGGGCCAACCGGTTCTGGGAAGTCCACGACATTACGCACTTTTTGTCGCCAGTATCTTGACCGGACTGGCGGTAAAAAGCGGTTATTGACCGTTGAAGACCCCCCTGAAGGGAGGATTGCCGGCGCGATTCAAACGCCCATCGTGTGTGACAAAAGTGATGAAGAGGCGGTCAGGCTTGCCTGGCACCGGGCGCTCACCTCTGCGCTGCGCCTTGATCCTGATGCTGTTATGCCAGGGGAAATGCGAGACCTGACTTCCATGTTAACGGCAATTTATGCTGCGCAAACGGGACACAGTGTCATGACGACGCTGCATACCAATAGTGCAGTCGGTATTCCTGAGCGCATGATAACCATGGGGGTGAATGCGGGGCTGATTGCCGATGCTCAGCTTTTAATTGCGTTGATTAGTCAGCGTTTGGTACAGACATTATGTCCGTACTGTCGAGTGCCTTGGGCACAGAAACAGGCGGTACTGGATGAGGAACAACGGGCTTATCTGATGCGTTATTGCCATGCTCCCGGTATCTGTTGCGTAGAGAATTTGTATTTTCGCCATCCTGAAGGATGTGAACATTGTTGCCAGACGATTACCTTGAGTGGACGGGTTGTTAGCCGGGGAGTGACCGGTCGTAGCGTGGTGGCAGAAGTCATTAGGCCAGATGCCCGATTTTTTACCTTGTTGATGACCGAGGGCAAAGAGGCCGCGAGACAACACTGGGTAGCGAACTTAGGCGGGATGACTCGTCGCCAGCATCTACTGCATAAGCTGAATGCCGGGCTGATTGATCCATTGGAAGCCGACTTAGTGTGTCCGCTGGATGAAGATGATTATTTGCTGATGGAGCCGTGTGATGCGTGAAATGTCATGGGTCAGCCGTTTGCGCTATGTGTTAGTTCGCCACACTTTCTTACCCAGTTATCGCATCATTTTCTATGAGGCGTTGCGTTTTCTACTGGAAAACAAGATACCGTTATTGAAAGCGTTGCGGCAGATACGTGATGTGTATACGCATTTCGATACCCACTGGCATCCGTTTGCTGAGCTCATTGACGATTGTATCTCGGCGCTCACTGATAACAGTCAAACGAATACCTTGGAACATGTGCTGGCGGTTTGGGGACCGGTAGAAGAGGCGGCGTTAATTAGTGCGGGTATGCGTAGTGGTCATTTGCCTGAAGCGCTGAGTCAGGCCATTACACTGATAGGTTGCCGTCAGCGTATTTTGATGGTGTCGCTCAGAATGATGATTTATCCCTTGCTGTTGGTGTTACTGATGACCGGATTGCTGGTTATCACCGCAACAGAACTGGTACCGACCCTGAGAAACATTGTAGATCCGCAAAACTGGCAGGGTGTGCTGGCATGGCTAAACGGGATGGCGACATTTTTTAATGAGGCGTTCCTGTTGTGTGGTGTCTTACTGCTCTCTTTTATTGTGGGCGTGGTGTATTCGCTACCGCGGTGGGTCAACCGTCTGCGTCGCATCGCGGATCATCTTATCCCCTGGTCGGTCTACAGTGATATTCAGGGTGCCGTTTTTTTACTGAACATGGCTTCCCTTTTGCGTGCCCATGTTCAGACGCTGGATGCGTTAATTATCCTGCAACGCTTTGCATCTCCCTGGTTACAGATTCGTCTGGAGTCTATTGCTGATTGTGTCCGTGAAGGGGATCACTTTGGCCGGGCACTGCATCACTGTGGCTATGACTTTCCGTCAAAGGAAGCGGTGAATTTTTTGTCGCTGCTGACGGAAGGTGATGGCACTCCTGACATGATTGGACGCTATGGTGAGCGCTGGCTGGACCAAACCATCGTACGGGTGAACAGGCGGGCCAATTTGGTCATGTTGTGTTCACTGTTGCTGGTTGTCGGGGCATTTATGTTGATTTTGCTAGCCGTCATGGAAATACAGAACATGGCTAACATCATGCAGTAATCCCTTTATATCAGGAATAAATCAATGCAGTACATGATGATACAGAAACAAGACAGGATGGTTCGTCCCCCTGAACGGGGGTGGGCTATTTTGGAGAATGGTGCGGTCGCTCTGGTTGTGATTGCCGTGATTACCGTGGTTTTGGGGGGCATTTATATGTTGTATGACCGCAAGGATGCGGTTGTGGAAACAACGAATCTGCAAACTATCATCTCCAGTACTCAGGGGTTAATGAAAGGCAGTGGTGGATATGCATTTAGTCACGCAGACAAGATGACCGGCGTCCTGATTCAGTTGGGTGGCGTACCGAAGAGTATGACGGTTCGCGGTGATACGACTGCTGGTAATGCTACGTTGTGGAATACCTGGGGTGGTCAGGTTAAGGTCGGACCGAGCAGCACGGGGGGATTTAATAATGGATTCACGGTAACTTACGAGAGAGTCCCTCAGTCTGCCTGTGTTTCATTGGTGACTGGGATGAGCCGGGGAGGAAGTGCGTCAGAGATCACTATTAATAATACCCATCACGCTGATGGCAAGGTGACACTGGAAAGTGCCAGTACAGAATGCACAAGGAACAACGGTCGTACCGGGACCAATAAACTGATCTTTACGATTAATGGTTAAATGAAGACACTGATTGCGGTTAGCTTTCCTACAGAATATACCCCTCTGGTTATGATGACGTTATTTGTCATCGGATGCGTGCTACTTCGTCCGGTGAGTCAATTTTTGCAGGAATACGGTCTGTTGATGTGTTCAGTGCATCCGGCACCACGAATGGCTATCTGTGTGTATGTGGTGTCGGGCACATTGATGTTGTTATCACCAGCGCCGCTGATGGAGCGGATAGTCGCACTGTTGCTGTTGAGTTTTTTGTTGCAATTATCGGTTATAGACGTTTTGAGTGGCTGGCTTCCTCGTCAGTTTACACTGGCTTGCCTGGTGTCCGGTGTACTGGTCAGTATTTTGTTGCAGTCGGTATCAATAACCTTTTTTGTCGTCATAGTGATCATGCTTGCTGGGGTGAGTACTTTACGCAAGCTGATGAATTGGCACTCTCAATGTGAAGCGCTGGGAATGGGGGATGTCTGGCTAATGGGGGCACTGTGTGCCTGGCTGACAGGGTTACCTGCATTGATAGGTTGCTTGATTGGTCTATCCGGCTTTGTGTTGTGGCATCTGGCTCAATGGCCTCATTGTCGTACGAAAGGCGGGCCGCTGGGGCCTTGGCTCAGTCTGGGGGGCATGGTCATGTTGCTGGACCGATTATATCAGCCAATATGGGTAAGCTAAATGAATGGAATAGTGACAGAAAAAAAGGATTGCAGCGGCAGTGTACCCGACCGGGGATATATGATGCTGGGCACAGCTGCCGGACTCATGATATTGCTGGTACTGGCGGCGTTGGGAACCCGCATTTACAACGATTATCTGACAGAGAAGTCCTGGCAGGTCATGGCGG
>NZ_JBHFKZ010000106.1:0-3648 GCF_042879375.1 Photorhabdus sp. RM323S | reverse complement strand
TGTCTGGCGTGAGTTACTGGGCATCGAGAAAATAAGTCGGCACGACAATTTCTTCGCGTTGGGCGGACATTCCCTCGTCGCGGTGCGGGTAATAAACCGGATAATGGCGATATTGGGCGTGGAATTGCCACTGACTGAGCTATTTAACTCGCCTTCATTAGCGGCTTTAGCTCAGGCGGTTCAGGCCCGGCTTGATAAACAAGACAATGCCGCATTGCCCGCCATAATACCTGTCTCCCGAGAGGGAATATTGCCGTTATCATTCGCACAACAGCGCTTATGGTTTCTGGCCCAGCTCGAAGGCGTCAGTGAAACGTATCATATCCCTCTCGTACTGCATTTGCGCGGCCAGCTGGATATGGCAGCCTGGCAGCAGGCATGGGATACCGTCTTTGCTCGCCATGAAGCGCTGCGCACGGTATTTATCTCTGTTGATGGTCAGCCGCAGGTTCGGCTGCTGGCAAAAGAGAGCGGGTTGCCGTTGATGCAACATGATTTACGCGGGTACCCAGCGGCGGACACCGCACTTGAACAGCTGTGCACCGAAGCCGTGTCTGCGCCGTTTGAACTCAGTCGGGGGCCGCTTATCCGGGCGGTGCTTATCCGACTGGCGGATGAGGACTATCAGTTTTTACTGATCCAGCATCACATTGTGTCCGATGGTTGGTCGGTCAATGTGCTGATACGTGAACTGAACGCGCTCTATACGGCCTTTCTGGCCGGGCGCCCGGACCCGCTGCCCCCCCTGACAATCCAATATCCGGATTATGCTGCCTGGCAGCATCAGTGGCTTGCCGCCGAGTGCACTCAGGCGCAGTCTGATTATTGGCGAGCCGTGTTGGCGGATGCCCCGGTGCTGCTGGACTTGCCCACCGACAGGCCACGGCCGCCAGAGCAGTCGTTTGCCGGTCAGGCTGTTCCTATCCACTTAGATTCTGAGTTGACCACTGCCCTCAAACATCTAAGCCAACAGCACGGTGTCACGCTGTTTATGACATTGTTGTCAGCTTGGGCCGTCGTCTTATCGCGTCTGTCCGGTCAGAAGGATGTCATTATCGGCACTCCCAGTGCTGGGCGCAGCCGGCAGGAAATGGAGCCGCTGATTGGCTTTTTTGTCAATACGCTGGCATTGCGGATGGCTGTTTCGGGTGAACTGACCGTGGTGGAATGCCTGACACGAGTTCGGGAAATCACGTTAGCGGCACAGGCGCATCAGGATCTGCCATTTGAGCAGGTGGTGGAAATTGTACAACCGCCACGCAGGCTGGCGCATACCCCGTTGTTCCAAGTGATGTTTGCCTGGCAGAACAATGAACACACTGATTGGATATTGCCGGGATTGACCGTCACACCGGTTAATCAGGCTTTTAACTCCGTTAAGTTTGATCTCGAACTGGAACTGTATGAAGAAGCTAGCGGGATTAGTGGGACATTGAATTATAGTACATCCCTGTTTGATCGCCCCACTATCGAACGGCACAGGGGTTATTTGCAGACTGTGCTGCAAGCGATGGTGGCGAATGCCCAACAGAAGGTGGGTGAAATGGATATTCTGGCGCCGGCAGAGCGCCGGTTATTGCTGGAAACCTGGAATGCAACGGAAACGCCGTATCCTGAAGCCTTGTGCATCCATCAGTTGTTTGAACAGCAGGCGGAGAAAAATCCGGATGCCACGGCATTGGTGTATGAAAATCAGACTCTCAGTTATGCGGAACTGAATGCTTGTGCCAACCGGCTGGCTCATCAGTTAATTGCTCTGGGTGTAGAGCCGGACCAGCGAGTGGCGATTTGTGTGTCACGTTCACCGGCAATGGTGGTGGGATTGTTGGCGGTACTAAAAGCCGGTGGAGCCTATGTACCGTTGGACCCGGCTTATCCGGGTGAGCGTTTGGCGCGTATTCTGCGTGGCGCCGCGCCGGCTATTTTGCTGGCGGATAACGTCGGACGTACAGCGTTGGGAGAGAAGGCGCTGGCAGACCTGATGGTCATCGATCCAAATACCCATTCTGACCAGTTGGACAGCAATCCACAGATACCGGAGTTGACTTCACGACACCTGGCCTATGTGATTTACACCTCGGGTTCGACCGGTACGCCAAAAGGGGTGATGGTGGAGCATCGTGGCGTGGTCAATCTGGCCTTGGCACAAATTATCCGGCTTAACATGCGAGTAACCAGCCGGATGTTGCAGTTCGCTTCATTTGGCTTTGATGCCAGTGTCTGGGAAATCATGATAGCGTTGAGTAGTGGGGCTAGCTTGGCGATCCCTGCCGATACAGTTCGTCAGGATCCTTACCATCTCTGGCTTTACTTGGAAGAACAAGCGGTGACGCACGCCTGTCTGACACCGGCTCTGCTTCGGGATGGTACTGACTTACCGGCGATAACGATAAAACCGACATTGGTACTGGCGGGTGAAGCGCCCAGTGTGGCGCTGCTTCAGGCTCTGAGTGGCCGGGTAAATCTGTTCAATGCATATGGTCCGACAGAAATGACGGTATGTGCTACGACTTGGCATTGTCCGCCAGACTATACGGATACCGAGGTGTCTATCGGGCGCCCAATAGCTAACACACGGGTTTATCTGTTGGATGCTGATGGTCAGCCGGTGCCGCTGGGGGGAGTGGGTGAGTTGTATATTGGCGGCGCAGGTGTTGCCCGTGGCTATCTGAACCGTCCAGAATTGACTGCTGAACGTTTTCTAGCAGATCCGTTTAGTCATGCGTCAGATGCCCGGATGTATCGCACTGGAGATTTGGCCCGTTACCTGCCGGACGGTAATTTGGTGTTTGTCGGCCGTAATGACCAGCAGATTAAAATCCGTGGCTTCCGGATTGAACCGGGGGAGATTGAAGCCCGGCTAATGGAGCATCCGGCGGTGAGTGAAGCGTTGGTAGTGGCTTTGGATGAAGGGGCTGATAAACGGTTGGTAGCCTATGTGGTAGCCGATGCGGATGACGGGTTGGTTAACTGCCTGCGTGAACACCTGAGCGGGTTGTTGCCTGATTACATGATACCGGCGGCTTTTGTGCGTATGGATGCCTTCCCGTTAACCCCGAACGGCAAATTGGATCGCTGGGTATTACCAGCGCCAAGTGAGGAAGCCTTTGCGCATCAGAGCTATGTGGCCCCACAAGGAGAAATAGAAACGGCAGTAGAGTCGATTTGGCGTGAAGTTTTGGACATTGAGCAGATCAGCCGGTACGACAATTTTTTTGCCTTAGGTGGTCATTCACTGCTGGCGGTGCGGGTGATAAACCGGATAGCGACTATGGGTGTTGAATTGCCGATAACGACGTTGTTTAAATTCCCCTCATTGGCTGCTCTTGCTGAGGAGATTAAGGCTCGGCTTGATAAACAAAACAATACTGCATTGCCTGCCATAATACCCGTCTCCCGGGAAGGGAGATTACCGTTATCATTCGCACAACAGCGCTTATGGTTCCTGGCTCAGCTCGAAGGTGTCAGTGAAACGTATCATATCCCTCTCGCATTGCATTTGCGTGGCCAGTTGGATATGGCAGCCTGGCAGCAGGCATGGGATACCGTCTTTGCCCGCCACGAAGCGCTGCGCACGGTATTTATCTCTGTTGATGATCAGCCGCAGGTCCGGCTGCTGGCAAAAGAGAGTGGGTTGCCGTTGG
Source organism: Photorhabdus sp. RM323S (assembly GCF_042879375.1). NCBI lineage: Bacteria > Pseudomonadati > Pseudomonadota > Gammaproteobacteria > Enterobacterales > Morganellaceae > Photorhabdus > Photorhabdus sp. RM323S. The sequence goes on along the minus strand of NZ_JBHFKZ010000106.1, from coordinate 4 downwards.
CTCA
>NZ_JBHFKZ010000105.1:0-3732 GCF_042879375.1 Photorhabdus sp. RM323S | reverse complement strand
TGTCTGGCGTGAGTTACTGGGCATCGAAAAAATTAGTCGACACGATAATTTCTTCACTCTGGGCGGGCATTCCCTGCTGGCGGTGCGGATGATTGAACATTTGCGCCATCTGGGGCTTAAACTGGCGGTGCGCGACCTATTTCAGACCTCGGTGTTATCCAGTCTGGCACAGACGCTGGGGCAGTACCAGGCTGTGCCGGTGCCTGCTAATGTAATTACCCCCGATACAACAACGCTTACGCCGACGATGTTGCCGCTGATAGGTCTGACTCAGGCTGATATTGATCGTATCGTCTGGCAAGTACCGGGCGGCATGAGCAATATTCAGGATATTTATGCCCTGTCACCCTTGCAGGACGGGATCTTATTCCACCATTTACTGGCAAACGAGGGGGATCCGTACCTGTTGACCGTTCAGATGTTTTTTGAGGACCGGGCTTTGCTGGACCGTTATTTGGCAGCCGTGCAACAGATAATCAATCGTCACGATATCCTGCGGACAGCCTTTGTCTGGCAAGGGTTGTCAGTGCCGGCGCAGGTAGTCTGGCGTCAGGCCACCTTATCTGTCACCGAGTTGACGTTGGATCCGGTGGAAGGGCCAGTCAGTGAGCAGCTAAACCGACGTTTTGACCCCCGCCATTATCGTCTTAACTTAAGTGAGGCTCCGTTACTGCAATTTGTTATTGCCCGGGAAGCGGATGGTCGTTGGTTCTTATTGGAGTTGCAGCATCACCTGATTGGCGACCATACGACACAGGAAGTGATGCATCATGAAATCCGGGCGTATCTGACGGGACAGGCGGCGATGCTGCCGGCACCGCTGCCGTTTCGTAATCTGGTGGCTCAGGCTCGGTTGGGCATCAGTCAGGAAGAGCACACCCGTTTCTTCACGGAAATGCTGGCGGACGTGGTTGAGCCGACACTGCCGTTCGGCGTGGAGGAGGTGCATCGCGACGGTTCGCAGGTGACAGAATACCACCAGATGTTATCCGTTGAGCTGAATAGCCGTCTGCGCCGTCAAGCGCAACAGTTAGGTGTCAGTCTGGCGGCGTTATGTCATCTGGCCTGGGCGCAGGTCTTGTCGCGGATCAGCGGACAGGAGAACGTGGTGTTCGGCACAGTACTGTTCGGACGTATGGCGTCGGGAGAAGGCGTGGAGAGCGGGCTGGGGCTGTTTATTAATACCTTGCCGTTGCGGCTGGATATAGATAACACGCCGGTACGGGAGAGTGTACAGCAGGCCCATACCCGACTGGCCGGATTATTGGCGCATGAGCATGCGTCACTGGCGCTGGCTCAACAATGCAGTGGTATTGACAACGCAAGTCCCCTCTTTAGTGCCCTGTTGAACTACCGGCATAATGATGTATCAGCAATATCTGATGAGTGGATAAGCGGGATTGAGTTTGTTGGTGGACAGGAGCGGACTAGCTACCCCTTTGTACTGTCGGTCGAGGATTTTGGTGGCTCGCTGGGGCTGACGGCGCAAACTGTTCAGCCATTTGTGCCAGAGCGGATATGCGGTTATATGCAGCAGGCGCTGGAGAGCCTGGCTGAAGCGCTGGAGCATACCCCGGATATGTCGGTTCGGGCGTTGGAAATCCTGCCGGAAACGGAACGCACGCTGTTGTTAACAACCCGGAATGTGACGGAAACGGCGTATCCTGAAACGTTATGTATCCATCAGTTATTCGAACAGCAGGCAGAGAAAACCCCGGATGCCACCGCTCTGGTGTATGAAGAGCAGACTCTCAGTTATGCCGAGTTAAATATCCGTGCTAATCAGCTGGCTCATCAATTAATTATGCTGGGGGGAGAGCCAGACCAGTTAGTGGCGATTTGTGTATCACGCTCACTCGCAATGGTGGTCGGGATATTGGCCATACTGAAAGCCGGTGGGGCTTATGTGCCGCTGGATCCGGCTTATCCCGGTGAGCGTCTGACACATATTCTCACCGATGCCGCCCCGGCTATTATCCTGGCGGATGAGACTGGACGGACAGCCTTGGGAGAGAAGGTACTGGCCGGACGGAAGGTGCTTGACCCGAATAGCCTGCCTAAACAATCGGATAATAATCCACAGATACCGGCATTGACTCCCCGTCATCTGGCCTATGTGATTTACACCTCCGGCTCGACCGGCACGCCGAAAGGGGTGATGGTCGAACATCGTAGTATCCTGCGTTTATTTGATGCGACTGAATCCTGGTATCACTTTAACCAGCAAGACAGTTGGTGCCTGTTTCATTCCATCGCTTTTGACTTTTCGGTATGGGAATTATGGGGCGCGTTGCGTTATGGCGCGAAACTGGTTTTAGTCCCCCACGCGATTACGCGTTCCCCACAGGAATTCCATCAATTTGTGTGCCGGCACGGCATCACCGTACTGAATCAGACGCCAAGTGCTTTCAAATCCTTGATTGCCAGCTATGTTGATAACCCCTTGCCGGATCAGTTGCGTTATATCATTTTGGGTGGTGAAGCCCTCGACCCAAGTATATTGAAGCCGTGGTATCGCCTGCGAGAAGACACTTCACCACAGTTGGTGAATATGTATGGCATTACGGAGACGACTGTCCATGTGACTTACCGGGCGCTGAATCACCATGATGTGGAGCAAACCGTCAGCCCTATTGGCACACGTATTCCGGATTTAACACTGTATTTGCTGGACAAATACGGTCAACCAGTGCCGGAGGGAGTCACCGGAGAGTTGTATATCGGTGGTGCTGGTGTCGCACGGGGTTATCTGAACCGGCCTGAACTGACGGCAGAACGTTTCCTGCCCGACCTGTTCAGTGACAAACCGGATGCGCGGATGTACCGCACCGGGGATTTAGCTCGCTACCTGCCGGACGGCAATCTGGAATTTCTGGGGCGCAATGACCAGCAGGTGAAAATCCGCGGCTTCCGCATTGAACCGGGGGAAATTGAAGTGCGGTTGGCAGAATACCCAGCAGTGCATGGATCGGCGGTGCTGGCACTGGATGACAGGACGGAGAAACGGTTGGTGGCTTATGTGGTGGCAGATGCGGAAGAGGGGCTGGTGAATAGCCTGCGAGCGCACCTGAGTGCGGTGTTACCGGATTATATGCTGCCGGCGGCGTTTGTGCGTCTGGACGACTTCCCGTTGACACCGAATGGCAAGCTGGACCGCAAGGCACTGCCGGCACCGGACAGTGAAGCATTTGCCCGTCAACGCTATGAGGCACCGCAGGGAGAAACAGAAACCGCCCTGGCGGCCATTTGGTGTGAGTTGCTGGAGGTTGAGCAAGTTAGCCGGCATGACAATTTCTTCGCGTTGGGTGGACACTCCCTCGTCGCGGTGCGGGTGATGAACCGGATAATGGCGGTATTGGGCGTGGAATTACCGCTGACGGAGCTGTTTAATTCACCTTCTCTGACGGCCTTAGCTCAGGCAGTGCAGACCCGGCTTGATACACAAGACAGTACTGCACTGCCTGCCATAATACCCGTCTCCCGGGAAGGAAGATTACCATTATCATTCGCACAACAGCGCTTATGGTTCCTGGCCCAGCTTGAAGGTGTCAGTGAAACGTATCATATCCCTCTCGCATTGCATTTGCGCGGCCAGTTGGATATGGTGGCCTGGCGGCAGGCATGGGATACCGTTTTTGCCCGCCATGAAGCGCTGCGCACGGTATTTATCTCTGTTGATGGTCAGCCGCAGGTCCGGCTGCTGGCAAAAGAGAGTGGGTTGCCGTTGGCTCA
>NZ_JBHFKZ010000104.1:0-3954 GCF_042879375.1 Photorhabdus sp. RM323S | reverse complement strand
GGGCTGTCCGGCTTATCGTCTGGCAGCGTGGCCTGCTTTGACTGCCGTTCTGCCGGGTGGGTCTGCTCATGCACTTTCTTTAAGTGACCGATGGCCACGCGCGTATAGATTTGCGTGGTTTCCAGTTTCTCATGCCCCAGTATCGCCTGGATATGCCGGGTGTCCGCGCCGTTCTCCAGCATCTGAGTTGCCATTGAGTGGCGGAACAGATGGCAGGCCCCCGGTTTAGCCAGCTGCGCCTGTTTACGGATGCTGTCAGCGGCTATCTGAGTTAACGTGCCTCTGGCCAGCCCTCCGCCTTTTTTGGTGATAAACAGGTGACCGCTGTCACCTCGCCGCGTTAACTGGGGCCGGACACTGAGCCAGCGACTTAACCAGTGCAACGCCTGCTCGCCAATGGGCACTACCCGGTCCTTACGGCCTTTTCCCTGTCTGACCAGCACCACGCCGCGCCCGAAGTCCACTTCGCTTAACAGCAGGTTCGCCACTTCCATTCGCCGGATACCGGTACTCCACAGCACTTCAAGGATAGCCCGGTTTCTCAGGCCCGTGAGGGTGTCGATATTGGCGGCGGCTAAGACCGTGTGGGTTTCGTCTTCATTCATCACCTGGGCTGGCAGCCGTTTTTCTTCCTTTGGCAACACCAGACTGTCCGCCGGGTTATACAGGATATGGTGACGTTTCAGCAGCCAGCGGAACCACTGACGTAAGACACTCAGGCGGTCCCGCTGACTGCCCGGGCTGTAGGGCTGGCCGTCGGCTTTACGGGCGCTTCTCAGCCAGCGCTGGTAACTTTCCAGCAACAGCAGGCTGACCTGCGGCGCGTTCATTACCCCGCGGGCTTCACACCAGGTGATGAACGGCAACAGCCGCTCTTCATAGGCTTCCTGTGTCCGTTCGCTTAACCCCTGTCCCTGCACGGCTTCCAGCCAGGCGGCCAGATGCTGGCGTAAGGTGGCGAAGCGGACCGGGATGGCGTCGGGTTGACTGTGGGCTTCCGTTACTGAGGGGCGTTTTTTTCTGTCTGGCGAGGCGAGCGTTGTTGCCGGGCTGGTCGGGATAGCGTGTTGCTCCTGCAACCAGTCGAACCACAGGCGCAAGGCCCGCAGGCGTCGGCGCTGACTGTCCGGCGGGTAGGGCTGGCCGCTGGCTTTGCGGTATTGGGTGAGATACTGCTGCCAGTTTTCCAGTAACGGCTCAGTCACCTGAGCGGCGGATATTACGCCCTGTTCCTCACACCAGTTGACGAACGGTGACAACCGTTCATGACGGGCGGACTGGCTCTTTTGACTCGCCCCCTGCAACAGCAGGTTATCCAGATAGGCGTCCAGATGCTGGCGCAGGGTCAGCTGGGTAGGCTCAGATTGATGTTTAACGGGTGATGACATGATGGGGTTTCCTGTAGAGAACAGCGGTTATTGTTATCAGTGTGTGATACATCACGACGATACGATGGCTTGATTTTTAAGTGGCCGGAACAGTCCTTTTCTGTCTGCCCAGACTTGCGAGCCATTCAGTCCTTGACTGCTGCGGCTTACAGCCGGTTTTGATGAACCAGACTTGGCCCCGACTTAGGGCAGACTTGACCCTGACTTGCCTTCATCCGGGCCAGACTTGCGCGAGTCATATTCACTCTTTATATCCGGCTTTCGGGTTCGTTGATGAGGGGGCAGTACGGTACGACGGCCTGATTTTTAGGGAGCCGGAACAGTCCTTTTCAGGCTCGCCCGACTTGCGAACCGTTCAGCCCTTTGTCACTGCGGCTTGCCGCCGGTTTGGGCGAACCAGACTTGGCCCCGACTTGGGGCAGACTTGACCCCGACTTGCCTTCATCCGGGCCAGACTTGCACAAGTCATACACACTATTGGTCTCCTGATTTTCCGGTTCAATCAGACCACACAGGTGGGCTTCCTCCGCTTTATCGCCATTCCAGAGCAGTTCATATTGCAACAGATGGCCGCGACTGCCGCCGTGTGTCAGCAGATATTCCATGTCGCTCAGGCGCTGACAGTGGAGTTTAAGCTGGCTGTCACTCCAGTGGGTATAACTGCGGATATCCCGGCGGGTAAAGCGGATAGCGTTCACCGGGCGTTGCTGCGCTGTCGCCATTGCTTTCACCATTTCCTGTATCAGCAGCAACAGTTTTCGGGTCTGGGGCGGCATCTCATCCAGCGTGCGGCCTAATATCTCATGGGCTAACCGGTTAGCCAGACGGATGTCTTCTTGGGTCACCTCGATATATTCAAGCCGTTTGCCCCGGTGTTCTGCGGTCTTCACTTCGCGCTGGTGCTGATGCAGCAGGGCGATACTTTGTATCAGGGTGAGATATTTCATGTGGTCGCGTCGGGTGCGGGTTTTATCGCTCATGAACGTGAGCTGTGAAGCATAAGGGTTAACCACATTGAGCGGGCGTAACAGCCGCTGGGCGTTCTGATGCAGTTCGGTGATATACGTTTTTTCATTCTCGGCCAGTAAGCCTTCAAGGGTCTGCTTATGGCGCTGCAAGGCGTGGATAGCTTCGGTCTGTTCCCGCGATTCGTTCACCGTCAGCACCAGACAGCGGTTTAACAGCTCTTCATCGACATCTATCGCCGTGGTGGTCAACATCAGCATCACCGGCCCTTTCACCGTGTACTGTTTGGTGACCAGATTACCGGTAGCGTCATCTTTACCGGTTGAGGCAATGGTCAGTTCGCCGTCGCTTTGCAACAGCTTAAGCGCATAGGCGGCCTGCCGTACCCCTTCTTCTTCGGCTATCGCCAGTATCTTGTGTTGCAGGTTGGTTTCCCCCAGATAGAACAGACTCTGGCCGGTCATGGCGCTGTATTGCAGCCGTTCTTCTTCCGGTATCAGATTGAGTACCGCCTCCATCAGTGAGCTTTTCCCGGCAGCACTGCTGCTTTGTATCAGCACGGCCAGCGGACGGTCCAGCTTGCGACTGACAGCGGCTAAGTAACCGGCCAGCAGGTTAGTGGATTCGCCCACCACGCCACAGGCGGCTAAGTCCGCGGTGATGCGCTCGCTCAGGTGCGGGTCCTGCAACAGGGCTAACGCTGCGGCCCGCTGGTCCTCGCTCAGTTCGGGAACCGGCTGGGTTTCGGTTTGTTCACCGGCCCCGGCCTGTTGACACTGTTCCAGCACCAGTAACAGCTGCCCCAGTGAACGCCGCAGGTCACCTTCGGCCAGCCCCAGTTCGGTGGCGGCCTGCCGCGCATACCCGCCCCGGCTGCGGGCGCTCATCATGTCCACGCTGTCGGCGAACATCACACCGCTGTCGGTATCAACCACCTGAACATTGACTTTCATCACTGCCGCCCCGGCTTTCACCTGTGCCAGGCCCCGGATACCCCACTGTTGTGTGCCCAGGGTGAGGGATATCTCGCCGTTGGCACCGGTTTCCCAGACCACATTGGGCATCGACGGCAACGCGGCTATCCCGGCGGCTAAGGCGCTGACCGTTTCCAGCACCGGAACCGGCTGATGTTCAGCCAGCGCGGCCCGCTCTGTGGCAGTGGTTACCTGTACCTCTGCGGCCGCCTGCATCGACACGGCGCTGTCCAGCACCAACCCGAAGGCCCGTTCCGGTTCGGCGGCCTGACACAGATAGCGGTTGGCGTCCATGCCCGCGGGGAACACCACCCGGAACACCGTGATACCGGTGGCGGTCAGTTCGGCGGCCAGTTTCACTGCTGCCTCATTGCCAGCCGGATCGTTATCGTAGGCGATCAAGACCTGTTTAACGCCCTGTCGCCGGAACGCCTGCCGCATCTCATCGGTGAAGCCATTTACCCCATAGGCGGCGGTGACATGGCGGTGACCCGCTACCCAGAACGACAGGGCGTCGATCAACGATTCGCAGAGGATGACCGTCCCTGAACTGAGCAGCGCCGGTTCATTCCATATGCCGCCATGCGCGCCGGGCAGGTACAGATGCAGCGGCGTTCCGCTGCGTA